>JAJBTD010000084.1 GCA_020861055.1 Clostridiales bacterium
GAGATCTCACGAAGCGCGTCTGCGTAGTTGGTGATGTCGGTCAGAATGACCAGCACGTGCATATCCTTCTCAAAGGCCAGATACTCTGCGGCGGTCAGGGCCATACGGGGGGTGGAGATACGCTCCACGGCAGGGTCGTTGGCCAGGTTGACGAACATCACCGCCCGGTCGATAGCGCCGGTGCGCCGGAACTCCTGGACGAAGTACTCCGATTCCTCGAAGGTAATGCCGATGGCGGCAAAGACCACGGCGAACTTGGAGGAGTCGTCCAGCACCTTGGCCTGCCGGGCAATCTGGGCCGCCAGCTGGTTGTGGGGCAGGCCGGAGCAGGAGAAGATGGGCAGCTTCTGTCCACGGACCAGGGTGTTCAGTCCGTCGATGGCGGAGATGCCGGTCTGGATGAACTCGTTGGGGTAATCCCGGGCGGCGGGGTTCATGGCAAGGCCGTTGATGTCCTTGTACTCCTCCGGGAGAATGGCGGGGCCATCGTCGATGGGCTCGCCCATGCCGGAGAACACCCGTCCCAGCATATCCTCGGACACTCCCAGCTCCAGGGGATGGCCCAGGAAGCGGACCTTGGACTGGGCCAGGTTGATACCGGCGGAGGGCTCGAAGAGCTGGACCACGGCCTTGTCGCCGTTGACCTCCAGCACCTTGCCCCGGCGGCGCTCCCCGTCGGGCAGGGCGATCTCCACCAGCTCGTCATAGGTGACGCCCTCTACCCGGCGTACCACCATCAGCGGGCCGGAGATCTCACTGATCGTCTTATATTCCTTGATCATCAGTACTCCTCTCCCTTCTCTGCGATGGCGGAGATCTGGGCCTCCATATCGCTGCGGATCCGGGCATAGACCTCCTCATACTGGTCGGGGTTCACCGTCTTGGCACGGCCGATGCCCACCCGGGCGTTGATCTCGAACAGCTCGTTCAGGTCGGCGTGCTTTTCCAGGGCGGTGCGGCACAGGGTTTCGTAGTCGAGGATCAGCCCCAGCATCAGGTCCTGGCGCTTATACTCGGAGAAGGAGTCGATGTCCACAAAGGCGTTCTGCTGGAGGAAGTCCTCCCGGATCATCTTGGCCACCTCCAGAGTGAGCTGGTCGTTGGGGGACAGGGAATCCTTGCCCACCAGCTGGACGATCTCGTTCAGGCTGGACTCCTCCTGGAGCAGCGCCATGGCCCGCTCCCGGCGGCGCATGAACTGGGGCCCCAGATGCTCGTCAAACCAGGGCTTGAGAGAGTCCAGATAAAGGCTATAGGAGTTGAGCCAGTTGATGGCCGGGAAGTGACGGCGATAGGCCAGAGAGGAATCCAAGGACCAGAACACCTTGACGATACGCATGGTGGCCTGGGACACCGGCTCGGACAGGTCGCCGCCCGGAGGGGACACGGCGCCCACGGCGGTCAGAGAGCCACGGCGGTCCTCCTCCCCGCCCAGGCAGGAGACCATGCCCGCCCGCTCGTAGAACTGGGCCAGACGGGAGGTCAGGTAGGCGGGATAGCCCTCCTCGCCGGGCATCTCCTCCAGACGGCCGGACATCTCGCGGAGGGCCTCGGCCCAGCGGGAGGTGGAGTCGGCGATGACGGCCACGTCGTAGCCCATGTCGCGGAAGTACTCGGCGATGGTGATGCCGGTGTAGATGGACGCCTCACGGGCGGCCACCGGCATATCGGAGGTGTTGGCGATGAGCACCGTCCGCTTCATCAGCGTCTCCCCGGTGCGGGGGTCGATGAGCTCGGGGAACTCCCGAAGCACGTCGGTCATCTCGTTGCCACGCTCGCCGCAGCCGATGTAGACCACGATGTCCACGTCAGACCACTTGGCCAGGGCGTGCTGCACCACCGTCTTGCCGGAGCCAAAGGGGCCGGGGACGGCGGCGGTGCCGCCCTTTGCCACCGGGAACAGGGTGTCGATGACCCGCTGCCCGGAGCAGAGAGGCTCTCTGGGGGGATATTTCTTCTTGTAGGGGCGGCCCACACGGACGGGCCACTTCTGCATCATGGTCAGGTTGACCCGCTCGCCGTCGGCGGTCTCCAGCACAGCCACGGTATCCAGCACCGTGTGGGAGCCGGAGGAGATGGAGACGATCTTACCGCTGAGCTTGACGGGCACCATGATGCGGTGCTCGGTGGAGGCGGTCTCCTGGACGGTGCCGATGATGTCGCCGCCCACGACCTGGTCGCCCACCTTGGCGGTGGCGACAAAGTCCCACTTCTTTTCCCGGTCCAGGGCGGGGACCTCCACGCCGCGGCGGATGTTGTGGCCGCAGACCTTCATAATGCCTTCCAGCGGGCGCTGGATGCCGTCATAGATATTCTCCAGCAGACCGGGACCCAGCTCCACGGACAGGGGGGTGCCGGTGGTGACCACCTCCGCCCCCGGCCCGACGCCGGAGGTCTCCTCATAGACCTGGATGGAGGCGGAATCCCCCTCCATATTCAGGATCTCGCCGATCAGCCGCTGCTCACCTACACGGACCACGTCGGACATATTGGCGTCCGCCATGCCGGTGGCAACCACCAGCGGGCCGGACACCTTGACGATCTTGCCCATAGGTTTTCTACCTTCTTTCTTATCGGTTCACCGGGGAAATGGGTTCCCCGCCTCGCTTCGTTATAGGATATCGGCTCCGACCGCCCGCTCCACGGAATCGGTGATGTTCTGCATCCCGATGCCCAGAGAGCCGTCTTTGCCGGGGATGAGGATGATGGCCGGCATGACCTCGTCCTTGTATCGGTTGATCTCGTCCTGCATCTGGACGGCGAGTTGCTCCGTCAGGTAGATAATGGCGGTCTCCCCGTCTCTTGCCAGTTGGTGAAGGATCTTTTTGGCGGCCTCCACCGTCTCGGCGGTGTGGACGTCCAGACCCAGCGCCTGGAAGCCCAGGACGCTCTCCCGGTCCCCCAGCACGGCAATCTTATACATAGACATCACGCAGCCTTTCCTGGATGACGCTGACGGGCAGGCCCGCCAGACGGCCGGTCATAATGATACGGATGGCGGTAAACTCGTTGTCCCGGGCCGCCAGATAGGCGATGACCGGCTGCTCTCCAAAGGCCACCTGTCGGGCGGTGGAGAGATAGGCCGCCTGGGCGTTGTCGCAGGCCTTCTCGAAGGCGGTGAGACTGCCACCCTGGGCGGCGGTCTGGCCCAGGGCAGCGGCGTCTGCCAGCAGACCGGAGCTGTAGACCTGCTCCAGCTCGGCAGAGCCATCCGCCACTGCCATCAGCCGCTCCGGAGGGACGCTGCCTCCCCGGAACAGGACGGTCTTTAAGAAGTCGCTGTCCTTTCCCATCCGGCGCACCCGGACCAGGCTGCGCAGGTTGGCGGCGTCCACCATCAGGGCCACGTACCCCTCCAGGAAGGAGGAGCCGGTCTCCGCTGCCATGTCCGCCATCTCCCGGAAATAGGCCTGGTCCAGCAGGAAGTCCGCCTGCTGCGGGTCCTTTGTGGACGCCAGCAGCCCACGGGCCTCCAGCATGGCCTGGGCCAGGGGCTTGGGCAGATCGCTCATCTCCCCTTCCGCCAGGGCCTTTGCCAGCGCTGCCCCTGGGACCCGGCCGGTGTCTACCAGAAGGCGGCCGGCGTCCGTTCCCCTGGCCTCGCTCTTGAGCAGGACCTTGGCGTTGTGATAGTCATATTTGATCTTGAACACATCCACCAGACGGCGGTCCGGCACAAACTGGGTGACGTCGGCCATGACCTCGTCCCGGGCGTGGGCCAGCATCCGGTTGACTGCGTCCACATCCACCACGGTCAGCTCCTCGTAGCCGCACTCCGTCAGCACCTTGGCCGCATCTTCGTTGGTGGAGGCTTCCAGCATCCGTTCCATCCTGGTCTGGGTCAGCAACCCGTTTTCCAGCGCCCGGATACGGGCAGACAGAAACAGATAGTCGGTATCCTTGATTTTCTTAGACAAATCATTTCCTCCTTTACAGGAGTGGTTCAGGCAAAGAGCACCCCGGCCACCTCGCCGGAGACGCTGCTCCGGGCCTCCCGAACCAGTGCCTCAAAGGTGCAGTTGATCTCTACGTCGCCGTCGGCCAGAATCACGCCGCCCCGGAACCCTCTGGACTCCTGGGACAGGGTCAGCAGACCGACCTTGCCCGATTTGGTCAGCAGCAGGTTGGCTTTGGTGGCCACCTTGACCCCGTAGCGCGCCCGGTCCGTCTGGGAGAGGATGAGCTGCTCCCGGCCGGTAGTCACTGCGGACACGGTCAGCTTCGCCAGCAGGTCCACATAGTCGTTCTCCGGCAGGCTGCACAGCCGCTCCAGGGCCAGGTCAAAGGCCCTGTCCAGCATCTCCTGCTTGGCAGACAGCAGCTGCTGGCGGCCCTCCCGCTCGGCGGCGCTGAC
>JAJBTD010000196.1 GCA_020861055.1 Clostridiales bacterium
GCGGGGATAGGCGGCTCCTGCTCGAACACGTCCACACCGGCCCCGGCGATCTCCCCGTTTTTCAGGGCGGCAGCCAGGGCGGCGGAGTCCACCACCGGGCCGCGGGCGGTGTTGATGAGCAGGGCGGTGTTCTTCATGAGCTTCAGCTCCCGCTCCCCGATGAGGCCCACGGTGGCCGGGGTCTGGGGGACGTGGAGGGAGACGATGTCGCACTGGGGCAGTAGCTCCTCCAGGGTGTCGCAGTAGGTCACGCCCTCTACATTCTTTTTCGTCCGGCTCCAGGCCAGCACCTTACAGCCAAAGGCGTTGGCGATTTTCGCCACCCGGAGGCCGATGGCCCCGGTGCCCACCACGCCGAAGGTCTTGCCCTCCAGCTCGTAGCCCACCAGGCCTGCCTTGGTGCCTCCCTGACGGCAGGCGGCGTCGCAGGGCAGGACGTTCCGGGCCAGGTCGATGACCAGGCCGAACACCAGGTCGGCCACCGCCACGGTGGAGTAGCCCGCGCAGTTGCAGACGGCGATGCCGTGGGCGTGGCAGTAGTCCACATCCACATGGTCGGTGCCGGTGAAGGCCACGCAGATCATTTTCAGATCGGGGCACTGGCGGATGACGTTCTCCCGATAGGGGAAGTTGGACAGCACCACCACGTCCGCCCCGGCGCTGCGCTGCACTAGGGTAGCCTCGTCCTCCTTCCGGTCGGGGTAGGCGACCAGCTCCACATCAGGTCCCAGGGCGGCTCTGGCCTGGGCCAGCAGATTCTCATTGGGGATGCCCAGCGGCTCCAAAAATACGATTTTCATTAAAACGACCTCTTTTCTCAGACGGGGCGGCGTATGCGCCCGGCAGTCGATAGGATTATAGCACATAAGGCGGGAAAAGGAAACCCTCCGGCGGATTCGTTGGGAGATGGTACGGATTCGCCGATGGTTCTCTGCTAAACGAAAGTCCCCGCCGCGCTCCCTCAGAGAGGGAGCCGGGATAACTTGCGCAACAGTGCCGTTTATCCCGCAAGAGGGAGAAATTCGCACTGAAAAATCCAGTTGTTGCATTTTCTCCCCCACTCTTTCGGTGTATGCTGGGGATAAAAGGAGGCGACTGTGATGGAATGTGTGCTTTGTACCCGGCTGCCGGCCCCCCAGGCAGTTCCGCCCGCCGGGTACTGCGACGCCTGCGGCGGGGAGGTCTACCCCGGAGATCGGGTGTACCGGGGGGACGGGGTGCTGTGCCACTGGGAATGTCTGGCGGAGGAGATCATGGAGGATTTCGACTGCCTATAGGAAATAGTCGAAATTGCTGCACAGCACCGGGCCGATGGGGATGCGGAAGCAGCTCTCGTCCAGCTTGCCGGTGACCAGGTAGCGGTAGAGCAGCTGTACGGCGTTGTAGCTCTGGAGACTGGGGTCCTGCCAGATGGCGGCGTCGATGGTGCCGTCCAGGAGGTAGGGGCGCAGCTCCTCAAAGACATCGGTGCAGACGTACCGCACTTTCCCCGCCAGTCCCGTCCGTTTCAGACACTGGCAGACCGGGAGGGCGTTCCGGGTCATAGAGCAGTAGATGCCTGTGACGTCGTCCAGGCTGAGCAGCACCTTTTCCAGCTCGCTCCGGAGGCTGGAGCGGCTGGAGTTGTTGATCTCCAGCAGAGAGATCTCCGGGTCGTGCTGCTGGATGTAGGCGTAAAAGCCGGTGGTATTCTCCCGGAGGATGCTCAGACGCTTGTCGCCCCCCACGATGACGATGCGCCGGTGCCGCCCGTCCAGCTTGACCAGCAGCTCCGCCGCCAGCTCCCCCATCTGCCGGGCGGGGGCGGTGACGCAGGCCAGACGGCTGGAGGCCGGGGCGTCGGCGTTGAAGGTGACCACCGGGATGTCCCGGTCCCGGAGCCGGTTCAACATTCCGTCCAGCCGCTCGTCGTCCAGACAATAGGCCGCGATCCCCTGTACCCTTCCCTCATCCAGAAGGGTCTGAAGCTGCCCCTCCTCCTGCTGCCAGTCCGTGCCGCAGGAGAGGATTTGGACGCTGACGCCATAGGAGGCCAGCTCCCTGGCGGCCCGCTCCGCGCCCTGGGCGAGCTTGCTTTGGAAGGAGTTGCGCTGCTCCGGCCGCCCCGGACAGAGCACCGCCAGCCGGAGATTTCCCCGTTTCAGGGCGGAGGCGGAGGGGTTCACCGTGTAGTGCAGCTCCTCCACCACGGCCAGGACCCGTTTCCGGGTCTCCTCTCCTACCCCCGGTTTCCCGTAGATACATTTGTGTACCGTGACGATGGACACCCCCGCCCGCTCCGCCACGTCCTTCAGCGTACACGCCATAGCAAATCCTCCGCCGGGCCAGCGCCCGGTTTTTTCTTCTCTTTTTCCTGAAAAACGCCTGAAATTTCAGGGTGTGTTCCCAATTATACCATTATTTCCCTGACCTTGCAAGTAAACGTTTATCTGATTCTGCGAGGATTTTCCTTTCTTTTATCTGCTAGATGGCCCGCGGCGGCTGCCCTTTGCCTTTTTTGCACCGTTTTTTCCGGTGTTTCCCCGTGCTTTTGGTAAAACTGCCAAAAGCGGACTGGGAAATTTGTTAGATAAGAAGAAAACACAAACACTTTATTTTAACCTTTGCACTTTTCCCTAAAATATGGTACTCTTATCTCAGCACCATTCCCAGGCGGAGGAGCGCCTCCGCCTGCCGCATGATTTTAAGGTGAAAGGAGCGTAGGGCCTGCCTTGACCGCCCGGCCCGTTACAGACTATGAAACCGTTTCTGGACAAGGACTTCCTTTTGGAGACTCCCACGGCGCAGCATCTCTATCACGACTATGTGGAGGGACTCCCCCTGGTAGACTACCACTGCCACATCTCCCCGAAGGAGATCTATGAGGATCGCCGCTTTGACAATCTGGCCGAGGTCTGGCTGGGTGGCGACCATTACAAGTGGCGGGTGATGCGCTCCAACGGCATCAGCGAGGACTATATCACCGGCGACAAGCCCGCCTTTGAGCGGTTCCAGAAGTTCGCCGAGTCCCTGGAGCTGTGCATCGGCAACCCCATGTACCACTGGTGCCACCTGGAGCTGAAAAACTACTTCGGCTTTGAGGGCCACCTCACCGGCGACAACGCCAAGGAGGTCTGGGACCTGTGCAACGACAAGCTGCGCAACGACCCCAACTTCACCGCCCGCGGCCTCATCCGTCAGTCCAACGTGGCCATGATCGGCACCACCGACGACCCGGTGGACTCCCTGGAGTGGCACCAGAAGATCGCCGCCGACCCCACCTTTGAGACGAAGGTCTGCCCCTCCTTCCGGCCGGACAAGGCCCTGAATCTCCATAAGGCGGGCTTTGCAGATTACATCGCCCAGCTCTCCGCCGTGGTGGGCCGGGAGCTGACCACCGCCCAGGACGTGGCGGACGCCCTGGTGGAGCGCATCGAGTATTTCCACGCCAACGGCTGCCGGGCGGCGGACCACGGCCTGGACTATGTGATGTACCGCCCCTGCACCCCGGAGGAGGCGGACGCCGCCTACCACAAGGCGCTGGCAGGGGAGAAACTGACCATCGAGGAGATCGAGGGCTATCAGACCACCCTTCTCCTGGCCTGCGCACGGGCCTATGCCCGGCTGGGCATCGCCATGCAGCTCCACTACTCCTGCATCCGCAACCCCAACGCCCGGATGTTCGCTCAGCTCGGCCCTGACACCGGCTACGACATCATCGCCAACACCAACTGCACCGCCGAGCTGGCGGCGCTGCTCAGCGATCTGGACGCCACCGGGGAGTGCCCCAAGACCATCCTCTACTCCCTGAACCCCGCCGACAACGCCCAGCTGGACGTGCTCATCGGCGCCTTCCAGGGCACCGAGGTCCCCGGAAAGATTCAGCACGGCTCCGCCTGGTGGTTCAACGACAACCGGGCGGGCATGGTGGAGCAGATGACCTCCCTGGCCAACCTGAGCCTGCTGGGGAACTTCATCGGTATGCTCACCGACTCCCGCTCCTTCCTGTCCTACACCCGCCACGAGTACTTCCGCCGGGTCATGTGCAACCTGATCGGCGGCTGGGTGGAAAACGGGGAGTATCCCAATGACGAGAAGGCGCTGAAAAAGATCGTCCAGGGCATCAGCTACTACAACGCCGCCCGGTATTTCGACCTCTGATCTTCCTGTCAAACCGTTGTCCCTCTGGCACAAGCCAGCTTATAAAAACCGCCGAACGGGCAGGCCGCCCGCCTCCGGCAATCACACAGAAATGGAGTGTTTCACATGATTGATCTTCCTCTGAACGTTGATTTCTCCGGCAAAGTCGTCGTCGTCACCGGCGCAGGCGGCGTCCTCTGCGGCACCATGGCACGGGCCTTTGCCCAGGCGGGGGCCAAGGTGGCCGCCCTCGATCTGAACGAGGACGCAGTCAAAAAGCTGGCCGACGAGTGCAAGGCTGAGGGCTTTATCTGCGAGGGCTACAAGGCCAACGTGCTGGACGCCGAGGTCCTGGAGAGCGTCCACCAGCAGGTCCTGGCCGATCTCGGCCCCTGCGACATCCTGATCAACGGCGCCGGCGGCAACAACGCCCGCGCGCAGACCGACAACGAGTATCAGCACGAGGCCAAGGAGGGCCAGAAGACCTTCTTCGACCTGGATCAGGGCGGCGTGGACTTCGTGTTCAAGCTGAACTTCCAGGGCACCCTTCTCCCCACTCAGGCCTTCGCCAAGGACATGGTGGAGCGCAAGTCCGGCTGCATTCTGAACATCTCCTCCATGAACGCCTATACCCCGCTGACCAAGATTCCCGCCTACTCCGGCGCCAAGGCCGCCGTCAGCAACTTTACCCAGTGGCTGGCCACCCACTTCGCCGGCACCGGCATCCGCTGCAACGCCATCGCTCCGGGCTTCCTGGTCTCCAACCAGAACCGCAAGCTGCTGTTCAATGACGACGGCACCCCCACCGCCCGCTCCGGCAAGATCCTGGCCGGCACCCCCACCGGCCGCTTCGTGGAGAGCGAGGAGCTGCTGGGCGGCGTGTTATTCCTTTGCGACGACAAAGCTGCCAGCGCCATTACCGGCGTGATTCTCCCCATCGACGCAGGCTTCTCCGCCTACAGCGGAGTGTAAACGATGGCGCTGCATGTGATGGAGGAGGCCAACCGGTGCCTGGGCTGCAAAAAGCCCAGGTGCCAGGAAGGCTGTCCCATCCATACCAACATTCCGGAGGTCATCCGTCTGCTGAAGGCGGGCAAGCTGGACGACGCAGGCTGGATGCTCTTTGAGAACAACCCCCTGACTACCGTGTGCAGCCTGGTCTGCAACCACGAGGGCCAGTGCGAGGGCCACTGCGTCCAGGGCATCAAGGGCACGCCGGTCCACTTTTCCGTCATCGAGAACTACATCTCCACCACCTATGCCAACAAGATGGTGAAGGGACCCGCCCCCTCCAACGGGCGGAAGGCCGCCGTCATCGGGGCCGGGCCTGCGGGCCTGACCATCGCCATTATCCTGGCCCGGTACGGCTACCAGGTGACCATCTTTGACAGCCGGGACAAGATCGGCGGCGTACTGCGGTACGGCATCCCCGACTTCCGGCTCCCCGACTCGGTGCTGGACGATCTGGCCTACCGGCATCTGGAGCTCAAGGGTATCCAGTTCCGGCCCAACACCTACATCGGCGGGGCCATCACCATCGACGATATGTTCCGGGACGGCTACCAGAGCATCTTCGTGGGCGCGGGGCTTTGGAAGCCCAACAAGCTCCGCATCCGGGGGGAGAGCCTGGGCACCGTGGCCTATGCTATCAACTACCTGGCCAGTCCAGACGCCTTCCACCTGGGAGAGCGGGTCATGATTATCGGCACCGGCAACTCCGCCATGGACTGCGCCCGGACCGCCGTGCGCAAGGGGGCCAGACACGTCACCTGCGTCTCCCGGACGGACGAGATCACCGCCAGCCAGTACGAGTCCAGCTATGCCAGGCTGGAGGGGGTGGACTTCCTCCTGAACAAGTGCACCCTGGAGATCCGGGACGACGGCGTGATTTTGGCGGACAGCTCCATAGACGAGAACGGCAAGATACAGCCCGTCCCCGGCACAGAGAAGCTGTACCCCTGCGACTTCGTCATCATCGCTGTCAGCCAGGGTGCGGAGAGCAACCTGGTCACCTCCACTAAGGGCATCGATACCAGTCATTCCGGTCTGCTCACCGTGGACGAGGACGGACACACCAGCCGCCCCGGCGTCTTTGCCGCAGGCGATGCGGTCAACGGGGCCCGGACGGTGGTAGAGGCCGTGGCCAACGGCAAGCGGGTGGCGGAGGCCATGCACGAGTATATGCAGTCCCTCCCCATGCCAAAGACCACCGATTACCCGGATGCTCCGGTGGCTACCTCTGTCCGCGCCTCCGCTCAGACCGAGCAGCTGCTCTGAACCCTCCCACCGTATTCCCTATCTCATGAAAAAGGAGAGAACACATATGAATGCATTCAATCAGGCCATTTCCAACATCGGCGTCGTGCCGGTCATCAAGCTGAACCACCCGGAGCGGGACGCCGCTCCTCTGGCCAAGGCGCTGTGCGAGGGCGGTCTGCCCGTGGCGGAGGTCACCTTCCGGGCCGCCGGCGCGGACAAGGCCATCAAAATCATGAAGGAGACCTGCCCTGACATGATCGTGGGTGCAGGTACCGTGCTGACTGTGGCCCAGGTAGACGCCGCCGTGGCCGCCGGCGCTCAGTTCATCGTCTCCCCCGGCTTCAACTACAAGCTGGCGGACAAGTGCCAGGAACTGAATCTGCCCTACTTCCCCGGCTGCACCACCCCCACCGAGTACCAGATGGCCCTGGAGTATGGCTATGAGGTGCTGAAATTCTTCCCCGCTGAGCAGTCCGGCGGCCTGGCCAAGATCAAGGCCATGAGCGCCCCCTTCGCCATGTTCAAGATCATGCCCACCGGCGGCATCAGCCTGAAGAACCTGGAGGAGTATCTCTCCTGCCCGGTGATCGCAGCCTGCGGCGGCAGCTACATGGTCAAGGCCGACGATATCGAGTCCGGCAACTGGGACAAGATCATCGACCTGTGCAAGCAGTCCCGGGCCATCGTGGACAAGGTCCGCGGCTAAGCGTTACCAATACAGAAAGGATCTGATTTCCCATGGGTAAAGTAATCACCTTCGGCGAGCTGATGGTTCGTCTCCAGCCCTATAACTACGAGCGGTTCGTCCAGGCCAACAACCTGGAGTTCACCTTCGGCGGCGGCGAGGCCAACGTGTCCGTCTCCCTGGCCAACTATGGCCTGGATGCCGCCTTCGTCACCAAGCTCCCCGCCCACGCCATCGGCCAGGCGGCCATCAACAGCCTCCGCCGCTACGGCGTGGACACCAGCATGATCGTCCGGGGCGGCGACCGTGTGGGCATCTACTACAACGAGAAGGGCGCCTCTCAGCGGGGCAGCGTCTGCATCTATGACCGGGCCAACAGCGCCATCCAGCTGGCCCAGCCTGCCGACTTCGACTGGGACAAGATCTTTGAGGGTGCCGACTGGTTCCACTTCACCGGCATCACCCCGGCTCTCGGCCCCAACGTGGTGGAGATCTGCAAGGAGGCCTGCAAGGCCGCCAAGGCCCACGGCGTCAAGATCTCCTGCGATCTGAACTATCGCGGCAAGCTGTGGACCCGCGCCCAGGCCCGGGAGGCCATGACCGACCTGTGCCAGTACGTGGACGTGTGCATCTCCAACGAGGAGGACGCCAAGGACGTGTTCGGCATCGAGGCCGAGGCTACCGATATCTATGGCGGCACCCTGAACCACGAGGGCTACAAGTCCGTGGCCAAGCAGCTGGCGGACAAGTTCGGCTTCGAGAAGGTGGCCATCACCCTCCGGGAGTCCCACAGCGCCTCCGACAACGGCTGGAGCGCCATGCTCTACAACGTGGCTACCGATGAGTACTGCTTCAGCAAGAAGTACGAGCTGCGCATCGTCGACCGTGTGGGCGGCGGCGACAGCTTCGGTGGCGGCCTGATCTATGCCCTGCTCACCGGCAAGGACACCCAGGCGGCGGTGGAGTTCGCCGTGGCGGCCTCCGCCCTCAAGCACACCATCGAGGGCGACTACAACATGGTCTCCGTCTCCGAGGTGGAGAAGCTGGCCGGCGGCGACGGCTCCGGCCGTATCCAGCGGTAAGCATTCCCCCTATCAAACAGTCTGCGCCCCTGCGCCGTCTCCGGACGGCGCAGGGGCGCAGTTGCGTTTCAGCGGCCTCGCAGCTCGATGATCTGATCCCGCAGGGCGGCGGCCAGCTCGAACTCCAGCCGGGAGGCGGCCTCCTTCATCTGGCGCTCCAGCTTCTGGGCCTCCTCCTCCCGCTCCTCCGGGGAGAGCTTCCGTTTCCGGCGCTCCTGTTTGGCGGCCTCGTCCACCGCCTTGGACAGCTCCAGCATCTCCCGGACGGACTTGACCACCGTTTTGGGGACGATGCCGTGCTCCTGGTTGAACCGGTCCTGGATCTCCCGGCGGCGGGCCGTCTCGTACATGGCCCGGTCCATGGAGGGGGTGATCTCGTCGGCGTAGAGGATGACCTTGCCCCCGGCGTTCCGGGCGGCCCGGCCGATGGTCTGCACCAGGGCCGTCTCGCTGCGGAGAAAGCCCTCCTTGTCCGCATCCAGAATGGCCACCAGGGAGACCTCCGGCATATCCAGCCCCTCCCGGAGCAGGTTGATGCCCACCAGCACGTCCGTCTTGCCCAGGCGCAGGTCCCGGATGATCTCGGTGCGCTCGATGGTCTTGACGTTGTGGTGCATATACTGCACCTTGATGCCGGACTTTTTCAGGTAGGCGGTCAGGTCCTCCGCCATCTTGATGGTCAATGTGGTGACCAACACCCGCTCGTTGCGCTGGGTGCGGAGGTTGATCTCTCCCACCAGGTCGTCGATCTGCCCCTGGATGGGCCGTACCTCCACCTCCGGGTCCAGCAGGCCGGTGGGCCGGATGACCTGCTCCACGATCTGACCGGAGCGGCTGCGCTCGTACTCGCCGGGGGTGGCGGAGACATAGATGACCTGGTTGAGCCGCTGCTCGAACTCCTCGAATTTCAGGGGCCGGTTGTCGAAGGCGCAGGGGAGACGGAAGCCGTAGTCCACCAGACTGGTCTTTCTCGCCCGGTCGCCGTTGTACATGGCCCGGATCTGGGGGAGGGTGACATGGCTCTCGTCCACAAAGAGGAGAAAGTCCTTGGGAAAATAGTCCAGCAGGGTCATGGGCGGGGAACCCGCAGGGCGGCCGGAAATGACACGGGAATAGTTCTCAATGCCGTTGCAGTAGCCCAGCTCCCGCATCATCTCCATGTCGTACTCCGTGCGCTGCTGGATGCGTTGGGCCTCCACCGCCTTGTCCTGGCTCTTGAAGTACTCCACCCGCTGCTCCAGCTCTGTCTGAATCTCCCCGATGGCCCGGTCCATCTTCTCCTTGGTGGTGACGTAGTGGCTGGCGGGGTAGATGGCCACATGGTTCAGGATACGGGTGGGGGCGCCGGTGACCGCCTGAATTTCGGAGATGCGGTCCACCTCGTCTCCCCAGAACTCGATCCGAATGGCCTTGTCCTTGGAGTAGACGGGGAAGATGTCCACCGTGTCCCCCCGGACCCGGAAGGTGTTGCGCTCAAAGGCGATGTCGTTGCGCTCATAGCGGATCTCCACCAGCTTGCGAATCAGGTCCTCCCGGCGCTTCTCCATGCCGGTGCGGAGGGAGATGACCATGTTTTTGTAGTCGATGGGGTCGCCCAGGCCGTAGATGCAGGAGACGGAGGCCACCACGATCACGTCCCGGCGCTCAAACAGGGCGGCGGTGGCGCTGTGACGCAGGCGCTCAATCTCCTCGTTGATGGCGGCGTCCTTTTCGATAAAGGTGTCCGTGTGGGGGATATAGGCCTCCGGCTGGTAGTAGTCGTAGTAGGAGACGAAATACTCCACGGCGTTGTTGGGAAAGAACTCCTTGAACTCGCTGCACAGCTGGGCGGCCAGGGTCTTGTTGTGGGCCAGGACCAGGGTGGGCCGCTGGACGGCCTCGATGACCTTGGCCATGGTGTAGGTTTTGCCGGAGCCGGTGACGCCCATCAGGGTCTGCTCGTTCAGCCCCAGCTCCACCCCCTGGGACAGGGACTGGATGGCCTGGGGCTGGTCGCCGCTGGGGGTGTATTCACTTACCACCTGAAAATTGGGCATAGACGTTCCTCCCATGTGCTAAAGCTGTCGTGTAGGGATAGAGATAGCATAGCAGAACACCCGTTCTATGTCAAGACGCCCCCGGCCCAGAGAGCCGGGGGCGCTCGAAATGCCCGAAGCGTTTACTGCTCGATGCCCTCCACCGAGGCGTCTTTTACCAGGGTCAGCCCGTCCGCCCAGGAGTAGAGGGTGTAGCTGGGAGTGCCGAAATACACCGTCCGCTCCACCGTCTCCCCGCACATATCGGTGTAGGACACCGGGACGAAGGGGCTGTCCGGGTCGCTGACCGCCGCCTCGATGACGGCGATCTGGTCGGTGGTGAGCACCGGCCACTTGATCTTGATGGTGGTCTTGGTGGCGATAATGCTCCCCACCATCCTGCCGGAGGCCGTCCGCCCGGTGTTGGAGGACCACACCTTCTCCGTGGAGATGGTCACCCCCTCCAGGGCCGGGTCGGGCATGGCCGCCCCGTTGATGGTCAGGCCTCTGACCGATACCGTTGCCATAGCCGTTTTCCTCCTCTCATCAGACATAGATGGGGCAGCGCCCTGTCCGCCGGGTGGTCTCGTTCACCCTGCGGATGACCTGCTTTGCCAGCAGCTCATCCCCCACATGGACCTCCAGTACCAGGCCGTCCCCCTGACGGCCCTCCGCCTGGGCCAGACGCTCCGCCAGCCGGTCCATCCAGTCCGTGTTCCGCTCCAGAGGCAGTACCGCCTCCCGGCCCGCCTCGCCGATCAGGGAGAACACCGGCCCGGTTGTGACACCGCCCTCCGCCAGCCTGGAGATGGTGGGGAGCTTCGCCAGGGTCACGCTCCCCGCCGGGACGATGACCTTGCCCAGCACCTTAATGGCCGACCAGGAGAATTTCAGCGCTGAGTTCACTTTGTTAATCATCCGGTTCACCAGATCGATCACCGCGTTCAGCCCGTTTTTGAAGGGGGTGGTCAGGGCGGTCTTGACGCTGCTCAGCTTGGACTGGATGTTGGAGACGATGGTGCCAAAGATGCCGGACAGCTTGGTTTTCAGGCTGTTGCCCTGGCTGGCCGCGCCGCTGTTCATCTGGGTAAAGGCGCTGACCACAGCGGTCTTGCTGCCGTTTGCCGCTCCGGTCAGGGCGGTTTTGATGGATGCCCAGATGCTGGAGGCCATGTCCTCCAGCGCGTCCAGAAAGACGTTGGCGATGTCCGCCAGATCCTGAAAGATGGCGTCTCCTGCGCCCCCGGCGGTCCAGGCATCCCGGAACCGGGCGGCGATATTGCCCACCGCCGTCAGCAGATTCTGGACGATGCCCAGCACGGAGGACACCGCCTGCTCTCCGGCCCCACCCGTCCAGGCCTTGAGCCAGCTGCTGCCCACGGCTGCCGCCGCCGACCCGATGCTGGCGAGGGCGGTCTGGGCGGCCTCCACCACCCCGGCCCCCTGGCTGTCCCAGGCGTCGGCAAAGGGCTGCCAGATCTGGCTCAGGATGGATTTTGCCCTTCCCGCGAAGTCGTCCAGCAGTCCGGAGATGCGCACCCAGCTCCCCTCTGCGGCGCTGCTGCCCCCGGAGGAGCCGCCGGAGCCGCCCCCGGAGGAGCCGCTGCCGGAGCTGGCGCTGACCCGTGTGATCTGGTCAAAGCCGTACAGATCCCGCTGGGCGCTGGCCGCCGATTTGGCGGCCTTGGCCACAGAATTGATGGCGGAGGCGGTGGCGTTTGCCGCCTTCGTCCCCGACTGCCAGACCGTGGCCCCGAACAGCTTCACCGCCAGATTGGACAGGGTCTGCACCGCCGGGGTCACGGCGGAGATCAGACTGGAGAAGGCGTTCATCCCCACCGCCGCCAGCCCCCGGAAGGCCCCGGAGAGCTGGCTCAACGCGCTGTTCATCCGGTTCAGGGCGTAGGTATAGGCGCTCTGCATCTGGGCGGCGCTGGCGGTAAAGCGGAGGGCGGCGTCGTTGGCCGCCGACAGCTCCGCCCGGAGCCGGGCCGCCTCCTGTGTACTGTCACTCATGCTCTCTCACCTCTCTCTTGTCCCCGGCCAGGCGCTCCATCATGGACCGATAGCCCGCCAGCCGGAGGGATGCCTGTTCCGATTCCTCCCAGAAGGGGAACCGCTCGTATACCGGCTCGGCCCGCTCCCCCGCCAGCAGCCGGGCGGTGAACACCGCCTGCTCCCAGGCGATGACGCTCAGGGCCTGATACCGCTGCCGCTCCGCCTCCCGGCGGCATCGGATGAGCTGGAGCACCTCTCCCCAGGTCCAGTCCTCCAGCTCCGGGGGACTGCCCCCCGCCCGGACGCCGGCCTCCAGCAGCTCCTCCAGGGTCAGGCACGGAGAAAAGGGGCGGCGGTCTTTTCCTCCTGGGCCGTCTCCGGTGTCTCCATCCGGGTGTAGGCCTGCTCCACTGCCGAGCGGAGAGCGCCCTTGAGCTGACCGGCCTGCTCTGCCGTCAGCAGCCCGGAGGCCGCCGCCAGGTCAAAGGCCAGCGCCCCAAACCGCTCCTGCCCCTGATAGCCCCAGTCCACCAGCAGGTCCAGGAACTGCTCCCCGTCGGTGCAGTCGTTGCCGCTGCCGGGCCAGCTCAGGGCCTCCCCCAGCAGGGCGCACAGCCGCTCGCTGTCCCCGGCGGCCAGGAGGACGGTCTGGAGCGTCTCCTCCTGGAACCGCTCCCGGAGGTTCCGCTGTCCCCCCACCGTCAGCCGCAGCCGGTATTCCCGTCCGTCTCCCCGCAGGGGGAGATATTTTCTTGCCATTGAAATCCCTCCGTTTCATTTACTCAGGCCGTCCCGCTCCGAAGAACGGGACGGCCATTGGAACGTCTGTTACGCCGCGCTGGGGTCGGTGACCGTCCAGTCGCTCTGGAGGGTCATGGACAGCTTGGCGGAGATCAGCTCGTCCACCTTTGCCCCCACCACATAGGTACTGACGTAGCCGGAGCTGGTGAAGGTGGTCCCGTCCGGGAACACCACCCCGATGGGCACCACCTTCCCCGCCGTCTGGAGGGCCTTGAGCACCCGATAGTCCGAGTCGGCGGCGGTGTTGTCGTAGAGGTAGGTCACCTCAAACGCCTTCACGTCCTGCACGCCGGGGACGCTCTTTTTCATGCTGTCCTGCATACAGGTGGCGTCCAGCGTGGCGGGGGTGCCGCCGATGTCGCCAATCTCGGTGACATAGTTCATGGCCACCTCGTTGACCTTGACCTGAATGCCAATGGTGGAAAGTCCTTGTGTTGCCATTGTCGTATCATTCCTTTCTGCGTTTGCGCGTTTGTTTCCTGGCTCCCCTGAAAGGACGCTAGTGCCGCTTTCAGGGGAGGTAGGGGCTGAAAACTAGTCCACCAGCCGCAGCGTCCGCTTGTCCACCCTCCGGCCAAACCGGAGGGTCTTGCGGCAGTACCCCGGCCCGATGTCCTCGTAGCCGTCCGGCCCGGCGTAGATGCGCCGCAGACCGATCTGCCCCAGCGCCTGATTCACCGCCGCCGCCAGCTCGTTCTGACTGTCCCGGTCGGCGGTCCACAGGTCCACCTGAAAGACCAGCTCGTCCACCACCGGGCAATCGGTGGCGACATTGGAGTATTCCCCCCAGACCACCACGGGCGGCTCCGCGCTGCCGGGGGCGAACCGGCCCCGGAGGGAGAAGGAGCGCTCCGTCTCCATCCCTTCCAACGCCTGGCGCACCTGCTCCCTGGCGTCCACCATGGCCCATCTGATGTCTGACATTTCGTATCACCTCACCCGATCCGCTGGGCCAGCACCTTCCGGTGCCCCGGCCACTGCTGGAGAGAGCGCACCTCGTACAGCCCCTCCCCGATGGTCAGACGGTCCCCCGGCGACAGCTCCAGATCGGTGAAGAGGCATC
Source organism: Clostridiales bacterium (assembly GCA_020861055.1). GTDB lineage: Bacteria > Bacillota > Clostridia > Oscillospirales > Oscillospiraceae > Onthomonas. Next base: position 14,023 of record JAJBTD010000196.1, read on the forward strand.
CCTCCACCGCCCCGGTGGAGCTCTCTCCCGGCTCCTTGCGGGAGAGGCCGGAGGTCAGCCGCCCGCCGCTCTGCCAGGACTGGACGCTCTGCCAGCAGATGCCGTCCTCTGTCCCGTCCTCCGCGGTGAAGTCCGGCTCGTCCATGTGGTAGACTGCCGCCGGGTCCCCCATGCTGTCCGTCTCCAGACTCCGCCGGTAGAGGGAGAAGCCCCGCCGCCAGGCCAGAGGGGTCTGACGGCTCAGCATGACACCCTCCGGAACCGGGCCAGACTGTCCAAAATCTCCGCCGTTCCGGCCCGCAGCTCGGCGGGGGAGAGGTACTGCTCGGACTGGCTGATCTGTCCCTCGGAGTAGGAGGCGGAGCGCAGTCCGCCCCCCTCCAGCTCCCACCGGTCCCGCTGGTAGTAGAGGGCCGCCAGCTCCACCACCTTGCAGAGAAACTGCTCCTCCAGGGAACTCACCCCCAGATAGATCAGCAGCTCTCCCTCGGCGTCCAGCAGCTCGTCCTCCAGCAGCAGGGCTGCGTCCTCCTCAGGATTTTCCAGCCCCAGCTTTCTCGCCAGCCGTTCCAGACTGGACTCCATCTGCTCGCTCGTCATGGTCTTACCCCTTGTTGCAGGTCATGACCGCCAGGGCCTTGGGCTGGACGACCTTGGCCCCGTAGACGTGGAGGCCCTTCACGGCGTCGGAGAAGTTCTTCTCCAGCCGGTAGGCCTCCAGCTCCACCAGCTGCTCGGCATAGGCCCCGGCGGCGCTGGTGCCGGCGATGACCTTGTACAGAGAGCCGTTGGTGTTGGGGACGTTGTTGGACAGATGGATCTGGAACCCGGCGGCCTCGCCCACCAGACCGCCCTGGAGGATGGCCTGGTTGTAGCCGGTGCCGTTGCCCACGAACCGGGAGTCCTTGAGCAGCAGGCCGTGATACCAGGGGGGCAGCACCACCCACCGGCCCAGCATGGGGACGTTGGCCTCGTTGAGCAGCACCCCCAGGTCCACCAGATAGTCGTAGGCGTCGGCGCTGGTGGGAGTGACGGCGGAGCTGTCGTCATAGAGGATGTTGCCGCTGTCCGCCCCCTCCAGCAGCAGGGAGGCCAGATACTGGTCGATCACGTCGTTCATGCCGTAGCTGGCCCGCTGCATGGCGGCGTCCACCAGCTTGGGGTTGGACTGGGCGTGGTCCACGTCCTTCACCTGGAAGTTGAAGTACTTGGCCTTGTCGATGGTCAGGTCCTGCATGGAGCCGTCCAGCTCCTCCGGGTCGGCGATGTCTGCGCCGGTGTAGTCGCTGATGGTGATGTCCCCCAGCTGGTTGATGTGTACCGTGTCGCCATAGGCCCGGATCTCGCCCTCGTAGTCCCGGTTCATCAGACCGGCGTAGACGTGGACGTTGTCCAGATGCTCCAGCAGCCGGGCAGACCAGATCTCAGGGATAAAATTGGAAAATGCCATTCGCGCTCATCCTTTCCTTATGTCGTCATTGTCGTACTGTGTCATTGGCTTTCCCGGAGCAGGCCGGAGATCTGTTCCCAGTTCCGGTTGATCTCTTTGGGGGACATCCCCCGCACCTGCTCACGGGTCAGTTCTTGGGGCCGATCCGGCTCTCTGGGGGCGGCCTCCCCCCGCATCCGTCCGGCCACCGCCTGGGACAGGGCCTGCTGAAACAGCCCGGTGAATGCCTCCACCCGTTGAGCGGAGTCCTCGTCGCTCTCGCCGGTAATCCAGGGGGCAAAGCGGGCGTCCAGGCCCCGCTGCTGCAGGGCCTCCCCCACCGCTACCTGCCGGAGCCGCCGGTCAAAGTCCTGCCGCTGCCCGGCAAGCACCTGCCGCTCCTGCGCCAGCGTCTCCTGCATCTCCGCCTCCAGCGTCTGACGGATTCGGTCCTCCTCCCCCTGACGGTCCCGTTCCCAGTTGGCCCGGGCGGTGGCCAGAGCCTGGCTCACCTTTCTGTCATAGGCGGACTGATAGTCCCGATCCTCCCGGAGCAGCGTGTCCAAATCCGGCCGCTCCTGTCTCAGCTCCTCTGTGCTCATCTGACCTTCTCCTCTCCGTCCGGGCCGTTCCCGTAGGCCCGCCCCGTCCTGTTATGGTCACAGGCATCGCCTGCTGTCCCCTGTAGCTGCTCCTGGCGGCGGAGATTCCGCAGCGCCTCCGCCGGGTCCCGGATGAACCAGAGCTGCCCCAGCAGCGTCTGATCGTCCACCATCCCCCGGAGGCGGGTCACCATGTCCACCGTCTCGCTCTCATTGATGGGCAGGTTCCGGGTGAACACCACGTCCACCTCCGCCGCCGACACCGGGGCCATCTCCCCCTTGACGGCCAGCCAGTGGCTGTACAGCTCGAACCGCTCCCGCAGTCCCCGCTCCATCTGCCGCATCTTTCCCTGTACCAGCTGCTCCATGGTCAGCAGCTTCAGCTTCAGCGCCTGCCCGGAGGCGTTGCCGGAGAACTGCTCGTCGGACATATCCACTGTCAGGGTCATCTTGTGCATCTCCCGCACCAGACTGTCTGCAAGCACCTGCACCCCCGCCTCATCGAAGGTCTTTTGGATGTACTCCGCACGGGCGTCCAGGGGCGCTCCGTCGATAAACCGTTCCCGGAGCAGCTTTTCCTCCTCCCCTGGGGCCAGGGTCATGCCGAAGAACACCAGCAGCGCGTCCACGAACCGCCGTTTGTCGGTGAGGCGGCTGGACATGAGATCGTCATAGGCGTCGATCAGGCTCATGATCTGCTCAAAATCCCCCTGCCGCTCGGCGTTGTTCTCATAGGCGATCACCGGCACCGCCCCGAAATAATGCTCTCTCGCCGGGCCGATGGGCCGAAAGGCCGCCGTCTCCAGGTCGCCGCTGATATAGTCCCGCTCCGTCCGGTCGGTGTAGCAGGTGACGGCGTAATACTGTTCTCCGGAGGGCCGCTCCCGCCGCTCCCACACCAGAGCCAGCAGCTTGTTGTGCTCTACGGTGGCGTCGCAGAGGAGGATCCCGTTTCGTGGGTCGATCCGGGCGCTCCTTGGGCGGGGATCTGCCTCGCAGGAGGCGTAGCACAGCTCCAGGCAGTCCCCCATCACCCCCATGGCCTTGCCGATCTCCCGGTCCACCTGGCCGATGTGCTGCCGGTCATAGCAGGCCAGCAGAGGGGTGATGTCCAGCGCCCGCCGCCCCAGCAGTCCCTGGGAGGGGGTCGCTCCCCAGCTCTGGGGATTGGGGTCGTATTTCACGTCCGTCCCCAGATAGTACCCCAGGGCGATGTCCACCACGTACCGGGCGTAGTTCACCGCCACCCGGCTCTCCCCCTCTCCGCCGCTGCGCCGGAGAATGTCGTGTTCTCCCCGGTAATACCGGTCCAGCCGCTGATACCGTCCGTTGGCGATCTCCGCCTTGCGGATGCACCACCGGAGCACCGCCGGGTCAGGATGCTCCGGGTCGGGGAGATCCTGTCTGTCCACATACAAAATCATGTCTGTCACCTCATATCACAAATTTGCCTTTTTGCGTTATAGCCCTCTGGGCCGCTTCCCCGCATGGGCCTGGCTGCGGGCCAGCACGGTGCTGACGAAGTACCGCAGGGCGTCCATGCAGTGGTCGTGGTCCTTCACCGGCCGATCCTGGCCGGCCCCGTCCTCGTCCCAGACGTAGCTGCGGAACTCCTCTATGGTTCGGACGCAGCCGGATGAGAAGAGCAGCCGCTCCTCCCGGAGCAGCTCGCCCACCCGGCGGATGCCGGAGAGCACCTGATTGTCCGCCCCCAGGACGGGATAACCCCGCTGCCGGAGCAGAGCGATAAAGCTGGCCGCCGACGGGTCCACGATCACCGCACGGGGCTTCACTCCGTCCAGAAACACCTCCAGATCGTCGGCGTACTCCCCGTCGGTCTTTTGCCGCATCCGGTCCCGGCCCGACCAGTAATACTCCCGCAGGCAGTACCACCGGCCCCGCTCCCCCTTCTGCCACAGCAGAAAGACGGTGGGGTTCTGGGTGCCGTAGTCCACGGAGACATAGCACCCTCGCCCGGCCTCCGGCAGCTGCTCTGTGACGTGTACCTCCGGCCGGAACATATCGTAGATCAGCCCCTTTGCCGCCGCCCAAAGCCCCTGAACGTACCGCTGATAGAACACACCACTGTACAGCCGCTCATACCGCTGCCGGATGGCGGGGGAGAGGGCGGGGTTGTCCTCCATGGTGAAGTGGAGATAGAGCAGGTTCCGCTCCTCCGCCCGGGTGAGCCAGCTCTGATAGAACCAGTGGGTGGGGCCCTCCGGGTTGCAGTTAAACCAGAATTTGGAGCCCTCCACACTGCACCGGGCCAACGCCTGCTCCACAAAGGACCGAGGCATCAGCGCCACCTCGTCAAACAGCACCCCCGCCAGGGTCATGCCCTGGATGAGGGCATAGCTCCCCTCGTCCTTGCCGCCGAACAGGTAGTAGTCGTTCTCATGCCCGTTCATGCGCACGGTGAGCCGGTTCTCTCCCCGCCGCTCCTCGATGGAGCACAAGCCCTCCATCCACTGGGGCAGCAGCCCGGACACGTTCCGCCGCAGGCTCTCGATGGTCTTGCCGCAGAGGGCGAACCGCTGCCGGTCAAAGGTCTCCATGCTCCACAGCAGAAAGCCCACCGCCATGCTCACCGTCTTGCCCGACCGCACCGAGCCGTCGCAGATAATGCCGTCACGATTCCGGAACGCCGGGTGCTTCCACCAGGTGAGCACCAGCTTCTGCCGCCTGCTGAACGTCCGGTAGTGCATCCCCTCTCAACTCCTCTCTCTCCCAGTCTCCCAGGGCTGCAAACAGATTGTTCTCCGCCGGAGGCTCCGGCTCCTCCTCTCCGCAGTCCCACACCTCCGGCTTTCGCCGTTTCAGCCACAGGCTGATGGCGGTGACGTTGGGGCTGACCTCCTTCTCCGTGGAGACCAGCTTGTCCCCCCGGTCGGTCTGCTCCGTCTTTTCCTCGGTGTACCGGTAGCCCATAGCCGCCTTGAGCAGCGCCTCCTCCACCTGGTAGTCGGTGAGCTCCCCCGTCTGGGCCAGCGCCGCCCCGATGGCCGGATAGCGCGTTCGCCAGATGCGCAGGCCCAGGAGTTTGAGCCCCATCCGGCGGGCGATCTCCTTGCTTTCCACGCCGTCCCGCACCCAGCCCCGCAGCAGGGCCAGCTGCTCCGGCTGCTGCCAGAACTCCGCCTGGGTCATGTCCTCTCCTCCTTCCCGCGCCGGACATCCCGGCGCCCTTGCTGAGTAAAGAATAGAACATCTGTGCCATTTGCGAAATGCAAAAAACAAATTTTCAACGAAAAAGAAGGGGAAAAAGAACGGAAAGTTGCGAATCTGCGCAAACAGGCGCAGAGAGGCAAGATGTAGAGAAACGGCGGCGAGAAGGGAGAGTGGGAAAACGCGGACAGGTGACAGGATGCACACGCTCTTTGGCTCCCCTGAAAGGGCGTAAGTGCCGCTTGACGACGGAGGTGCCGCCGCAAGGCAATTGAGGGGTGCCGTCCGAAGGACAGCTCGAAAGCCCCAAAAACTTTCCTCACCCTGTTGCCCCAAACCGCCGAATTGGATATAATAGGGTGCGAAAAACAACCGGGAAAAGGAGGCTTCGTCATGCCCTGGACGATCTGGTATCATATTGCCGACGGCGAGGCCGCCGTCCTCCGCTGCGCCGGAGACGGCGCTCCCCTGACCCTGCCGGAGACGGTGGAGGGCTGCCCGGTCACGTCCCTCGGCCCGGACTGCTTCGGAGGCGGGGCGTGGACAGGGGAGAGCGACCGCCTGATTTCCGCCGCTCCGGAGGAGCTGCCGCCCCTCTCCCGGACCGACAGCCCACTGACCCGGCTGACCATCCCGGAGACGGTCACTTCCATCGGCGACCGGGCCTTCGCCCGGTGCAGCGGCCTGAAACGCCTCACCCTCCCGATGGGATTGACCCATCTGGGGGCCAGAGCCTTTGAGGGGTGCGGCAGCCTGGAGCGCATCCGTCTCCCGGAGGGGCTGGTCGATCTGCCGGACTACGCCTTTTCCCAGTGCCGCCGTCTGGAGCGGGTGACCCTGCCCGCCCGGCTGGAGACCCTGGGGAGCCACGCCTTTTACAACTGCGTGGCCCTAAAGGAACTGACCCTCCCGGATACGGTGAGCTTCGTGGGTGGCGGGCTGTTCCTCAACTGCAAGCATCTCTCCCGGCTGACCCTCCCGTTAGGCATCAACATCAGCGTTCTGCTCTCCGATCTCGCGGACGATCTGGACCTGACCGTCCGCTGCCCCGACGGGGTGGCCCGGTTCTTCCTCCCCGGCTTCTCCTATGAGTACGAGGACATCAACGCCCCCCGGATGTGGCGGACCATCACCTACGGCTCCGGCCAGCTCTACCGGGAGTGCTTTTCCAGCCGGGACATCGACTTTGACCTGTACGAGAGCTATTTCGACCTGGCCCGGAAGGAGGAGACCCCCGCCGTGGCCGCCCGCATCGCCTGGTATCGCCTCCGCTGGCCCTATCACCTGGGCAAGGGCCGTGAGGACTATCTGGCCTATGCCGCCGCCCACACGGGGGAGCTGCTGGCCCTTCTGCTGGAGCAGGAGGACACCGAGGGCCTGGAGGCCCTGCTGGAAATTCTGCCGCTGACCGGGGAGACGCTGGAGGCGCTGTCCGGACAGGCGGAGCGGGCGGGGAACGTCCGCTTTGTCAGCCGTCTGCTGGAGGCCCGGATGGGCCTGGGCGGCGGCGCAGACCGGGAATTTGACCTGTGACGGGGGAGCGTATGCACGAAAATCACGAAAAGCTGGATCGCCTGGGCCGGGCCATCCTGTCCTCCGCCCGGAACGAGCTGTATCTGAATATGCGCTTTCTGGACATCGCCCTGTCCGGCCTGGACTATGCCATGAACCTGAACACCCCCACCATCGGGGTGGATGGCATCTCCATCCAGTTCAACCCCCGGTACCTGATGGAGCTGTACCGGGACGACCTGGTGCTGCTCAACCGGGTGTATCTCCATATGCTGCTCCACTGTCTTCTCCGGCACCCCTTCAACCGGCAGGGCCGGGAGGAGGAGCGATGGAGCCTGGCCTGCGACATCGCCGTGGAGTCCATCCTGGACTCCATCGACAGCCGTTGCCTGAAGGTGATGCAGAGCGAATTCCGGGAGGACACCTACGCCGATCTGAGCGCAGAGATGCCCGTCCTGACGGCAGAGGCCATCTACCGCTGGCTGGGCCAGCGCTGCCGGAGCTATGACGACGAGCTGGCCCTCATCCGGGAGTTCCGCCGGGACGACCACCGGTTCTGGCCCCCGGAGGACGACCCCCAGGAGGACAGCCAGCCGGACGATCAGCCCGGCGACGGGGACAACGGCGACGGGGACCGGCGACAGGAGCTGGAGGACAAGTGGCGCAATCTGGGGGGAAAAACCCAGACCAGCCTGGAGACCTTCTTTGCCGACCACGGCGATCAGGCGGGGGACCTGCTCCAGTCCCTGGCGGTGGAGAACCGGGAGCGGTACGACTACCGGCAGTTTCTCCGCCGCTTCGTCACCACCCGGGAGGAGATGCGGGTGGACGTGGACAGCTTTGACTACGCATACTACGCCCTGGGCCTGGAGCTGTACGGAGACATCCCCCTCATCGAGCCGCTGGAGTACCGGGAGAGCCGGAAAATTCAGGACTTCGCCATCGTCATCGACACCTCGGACTCCTGCTCCGGGGACACGGTGCGCCGCTTTCTGGAGGAGACGAGGGCCGTCCTGTCCAGCGAGGGCCTGTTCTTCGACCACGCCAACCTCCACATCATCCAGGCGGACGCCGGGGTGCAGATGGACACGGTGGTACACACCCCGGAGGAGCTGGAGCAGCTCTGCCGGGAATTCCAGGTGCGGGGCTTCGGTGGCACCGACTTCCGCCCCGCCTTCGGCTATATCGACGGCCTGGTGCAGTCGGGGGAGCTGGCGGGGCTGAAGGGCATCCTCTACTTCACAGACGGCTTCGGCAGCTATCCGGAGCGCAAGCCGGACTACGAGACCGCCTTCGTCTTTTTCCGGGAGGACTATCAGGCGCCCCCGGTCCCCCCCTGGGCCATCCGGGTGGTGCTGGGCCTGGAGGAGCTGCCGGAGTGGACGGAGGGCGTAAACACAGGAATGATGCCTGACACAGACGGGATAACCGATACAGAAAGACAACAGACGAGGGAGCAACGGGAATGAACATCAAAGAGGCGAAGGAACAGGTCAAAAACACGGTAAAGGCGTATCTGTCCAAAGACGAGCACGGGGAATGGAGCATCCCTCTGGTGGCCCAGCGGCCCATCCTGCTCATGGGCCCTCCGGGGGTGGGAAAAACCGCCATCGCCCAGCAGGCGGCCAGGGAGTGCGGCGTGGCCCTGGTGAGCTACACCATCACCCACCACACCCGCCAGTCCGCCATCGGCCTGCCCAGCATCCGGGAGGCCTCCTACCACGGCAAGTCCTTCCAGGTCACGGAGTACACCATGAGCGAGATCATCACCAGCGTCTACCGGGCCATGGAGGAGACGGGGCTGGAAAACGGCATCCTGTTTCTGGACGAGGTGAACTGCGTCTCCGAGACGCTGGCCCCGGCCATGCTGCAATTTCTCCAGTGCAAGACCTTCGGCAGTCATAAGCTGCCGGAGGGCTGGGTCATCGTGGCGGCGGGAAATCCCCCGGAGTATAACCGCTCCGTCCGGGACTTCGACGTGGTGACCCTGGACCGGGTGCGGCGGCTGGACATCCAGGCCAGCTACCCGGCCTGGAAGGAGTACGCCTATCTCCGCCAGGTGCATCCGGCGGTGCTGGCCTATCTGGAGTTGAAGCCGGGGAACTTCTACCGGCTGGAGACTACGGTGGACGGCAAGCGCTTCGCCACCGCCCGGGGCTGGGAGGACCTGTCCCGGCTCCTCTCTGCCAGCGAGAGGCTGGGGCTGACGGTGGATGAGAGCGTGGTGGGCCAGTACATCCAGTACCCCGCCGTGGCCAAGGACTTTGCCAACTATTACGACCTCTACCGGAAGTACCGGACGGACTACGACGTGGAGGCCATCCTCTCCGGCCATCTGACGGAGAAGACCGTGTCCCGTCTCCGGACGGCCCCCTTTGACGAGCGGCTGTCCGCCCTGTCTCTGCTGCTGGACGCCCTGTTCCGCACCTGCCGGGAGGCCAACGAGGAGGACGCCTATGTGACCCTCCTCCACCGCCAGCTCAAGGGGCTCATGCCCGCCCTGGAGGGCGGCACGGCGCCGGAGACTGCCTTCGCCCCGGTGACGGAGACGCTGGCGGGCATGAAGGCGTCCAAGGCCAGGGCGGGCCTGCTGGAGCCGGAGGAGGCCCGGCGGATGGACCGGGCGTTGGATACCCTGGATGGACTGCTCCAGACCCTCCGGCGGGAGTCCCTGACGGGAACTGCCGCCGCGGACCGGGTGCGCGCCGACTTCCGTGAGGCGGTGGAGGCCCGGAAAGAGGCCATTCAGAACGCCTCCCTCCGGCTGGACCGGGCCTTCGCTCTCATCGAGGCCGCCTTCGGGGAGGGGCAGGAGCTGGTCATCTTCCTGACCGAGCTGACCATGAATCCCTACTCCATGGCGTTTATCGCCCAAAACGGCTGTGAAAAGTTCTCCGGCTACAACCGTTCCCTCCTGCTGGGGGGCCGTCAGCGGGACATCCTCCGGGAACTGGAGGAGAACGGATGAGAGACGGAACCGCTCCCAACTATCAGCACACCCTCTTTGCCTGCTGCTTCGGGTACATCACCCAGGCCATCGTCAACAGCTTCGCTCCCCTGCTGTTTCTCACCTTCCAGTCGGAGTTTGGCATCCCCCTGGAGCAGATCACCCTGCTGGTGACGCTGAACTTCTGCATCCAGCTCACGGTAGATTTGCTGTCGGTGAAGCTGGTGGACAAGATCGGCTATCGCCCCTGCGCCGTGGCTGCTAATCTGTTTGCCGTCCTGGGTCTGGTGGGGCTGGGAACGCTGCCCTCTCTGCTGCCGGACCCGTACGTGGGCATCCTCTGCTCCGTGGCCCTCTACGCCGTGGGGGGCGGACTGCTGGAGGTGCTGGTCAGCCCCATTATGGAGGCCTGCCCCTTTGACAACAAGGCGGGGGTGATGGCGAATCTCCACTCCTTCTACTGCTGGGGCTGCGTGCTGGTGACCCTGCTCTCCACCGGATTCTTTGCCCTGGCGGGGGTGGAAAACTGGCGTATCCTGGCCTGCCTTTGGGCGGTTTTGCCCCTGGCCAACGCCCTTCTGTTCACCAGAGTCCCCATCCCCACCCTGGTCCCTGAGGGAAAGGGGATGAGCCTGGGGAAGCTGCTCCGGTCTAAGGTGATCTGGCTGTTCTTCGTGCTGATGCTTTGCTCTGGAGCGGCGGAGCAGGCCATGAGCCAGTGGGCCTCTACCTTTGCCGAGGCGGGGCTCCAGGTGTCCAAGACGGTGGGCGACCTGGCGGGGCCCTGCGCCTTCTCCCTGCTCATGGGGGCCAGCCGGGCCATCTACGGCAAATTCAGCGAGAGGTGGGACCTGGTCCCCTTTATGATGGGCAGCGGCGCGCTGTGCATCGCCAGCTACCTCCTGGCCACCCTCAGCGGAAACGCGGCGGTGGGCCTGGTGGGGTGCGCCCTCTGCGGCTTCTCCGTGGGCATCCTCTGGCCGGGGACCTTCTCCCTGGTGTCAGCAAAATGTCCCCGGGGCGGCACCGCTATGTTCGCCCTGATGGCCCTGGGGGGCGACCTGGGCTGCGGCGGAGGTCCTACCCTGGTGGGCCTGCTCTCCAGATCCGCCGGAGATCTGAACACCGGCCTGCTGGCGGGGGGGATTTTCCGTTGCGTTGTGATTGG
>JAJBTD010000167.1:0-5173 GCA_020861055.1 Clostridiales bacterium
GCATCCCGGACACCCACCCCATGCTGCTGCCCTCTCTGGCGGTGTTGCCGTTGCAGCTGTTTGCGTACTATGTGGCTCTCCAGCGGGGCTGCGACATCGACAAGCCCCGGAACCTGGCCAAGAGCGTCACGGTGGAATAAAAGGCAAAAAAGCGCCACCTGAACTTTTTTGTTTTTTCGCAGGCTCTCTTTTTTGACAGACGAAACGCCGGAGAACGGGATACTCCCGCCCTCCGGCGTCGCTTTTTTGTATTGTTTTTACTTCTCCGTGTCCAGGTTCTCCCCCCCCAGGCCGCTGAAGCTGCCCTCCGGCAGTCCGCCCTGTGCGTGGCCGATGAGCCACTTGTTGTTGGCGGCCAGCAGCTTGTCCTCGCCGTCGCCGCCGTGAGAGACGGTCAGCGGGCCGTTGGTGCCTCTGGGGAGGACGATGGCCACCTGGAAGCCCTTGCCGTCCACGCCGCAGGGGGCATAGTGCAGCGTGGTGCCGTAGATCTCCACGCCGGTACCGGCGGGGACCAGGAATGCCTCCATCTTCGCCGTCTCATAGGAGAAGTCGGGGGCGATGTCCTGCTGACGGCCCAGAATGAGAATGGCGTCGGTGGCGGCGATGTTCAGCTCGGGGCAGCGGTGATATTCCACGGCGTTGAGCAGATGGTTGTGTCCGTTGCAGTAGCCGATCTGGACGGGCAGCTCGCCGTAGGCCACGCTCTGGATGGGGGCCATGGAAGCCGTGGCCTCCAGCTCAGGGACGGAGGCGATATAGTCCACCCCCTCTGGAATGGGGGTCTGAGACAGGGCCTCTACCAGAGGGGCCAGGTCGATGCCGGTGAGCACCTTGCCATAGGGGGCGAAGGCGGGGCTGTTGACAGAGAGCAGTTTCATGGTGATACATCCTTTCCGTGAGATCAGGCGGCGCTCTACGGAGCCTGAATGATTGCACTGGTATTAGTATAACTGCCCAACCGCTCCCGGTCAATGGGGTTGTTTTTATCTTTTTTCGACAATGTTGCGTTTCCGGGGAACCAAACCCGTCTTCCCGTCGTATGATTAGACAGAGAGACACAGAACGGGAGGCGATGACGGCATGGACTACTACATCCAGACCTACGGGCGGCGGCTGTTCGGTCTGTGTATGCGTCTCTGCCGCAAGCGGGAGGAGGCGGAGGAGCTCTATCAGGACACCTGGCTCCGCATCCTCCAGAGCTGGGACAGCTACCGACCGGAGGTTCCCTTCGAGCCGTGGGCTGCCAGGGTCTGTGTCAATCTCTACCGGGACGGGCTGCGGCGGCTGAAACGGCGCATCGTCACCCTGAGCTTCCCCACCTGGGAGGCCCAGGACGAGGCCATCAACAGCGCCGCCGCCCCGGAGGGGGAGGACTGGTCCGACCTGTACGCCGCCCTGGACAGGCTCCCCGACCGGCTCCGGCTCCCGGTCATTCTGTACTACTTCAACGGACACGACATCAAAGAGACCGCCCGGCTGCTGAATCTGCCGGAGGGAACGGTCAAGTCCCGGCTGGCCCGGGCCAGGGAGACGCTGAGGAGGTGGCTCACAGATGAAGATGGATTTTGAGCAATACGACCCGCCCCGGCTCACCCGGGCGGAGCTGGAGCAGCGTCTGGCCCGGCGGGAGCGGAACCGGTGCATCCTGCTGACGGCCCTGCTGGCAGTCGCCCTGGCGGTGCTGGCGTGGAGCCTGTTCCGTCTGCTGCCCCCGCCCCTGCTCCGGCAGTTCCCCTGGCTGGACAAGGCAGTTGGAATCGGCCTGCTCTCCTCCCTGCTGGCGGCAGTGACGGAGCTGGCGGTCTACTTCGTATTAAGGAGGTATTCATCATGGCAATCGCTACAGGAGTCTCTGTGATCGCTGTTCTCATCCTCGTTCTGGCTCTGGGCATCGTCATCGCCCTGGGGGTCTACGTCTGGCGGGACGCCGGGCGGCGGGGGATGAACCGGGTGCTCTGGACGCTGGTGGTGCTGCTGGTGCCCTACTGCATCGGCATCATCATCTACCTGCTGGCCCGGAGCAACCGGGGGGACTACCAGTGTCCCCAGTGCGGCCAGACGGTGGAGCTGCAATTCACCCGCTGCCCCAACTGCGGGGCCACTCTCCGGGGCAGCTGCCCCAGCTGCGGCCACCCGGTGGAGCCGGGCTGGAAGCTCTGCCCCCAGTGCGGGGCCACCCTGGAACCGGACGAAAGCGTCACGCCCCCCGTCCGGCGGAAGGACAAGCTCTGGCTGGTGCTGTTGCTGCTCCTGGTCGTGCCGGTGGTGCTGGTGGTGATACTGGCCCTGGGGGTCATGGGATACCGCGCTGACCTCTCCGACAGCGACGTTGACAGCTCCTACTCCTACTCCTATTCCGTTTACGACAGCAGCTTTTTCTCCGTCTTTACCTCCGTCGCGGAGGAGGACCTGGAGGACTGCGACGAGGCAGCCCAGTGGCTGGATTCCGTGGAGGACGAGCTGGCCAACGGCCAGGTCTGTATCCTCCGGTTCCAGACGGATGAATACGCCGGCGGCGTGCTGGCCTCTCTGGGCGACTGTACCCCCACCTGCTATCCAGACGAGGACGACGAGCAGATGAACCTCAGCATCTACCCGGCGGAGGACAGCGAGCTGACCCTCTATGTCTTTGTCTATCAGCCCGCCGACCTTCCCTGGTATCTCCAGGCAGTGGACAGCGAAGGCGACCCGGTGGATCGGGACATCCCCTCCTCTATCACCGTGGCGGCAGACCACCAGTCGGTGGCGGACTTCTGCCTGGACATCACAGACCTGGATTCGATCTTCAACGAGGTCACGACCACAGAGGATGATGTGGAGGATGTCCTGGCCCCAGAGGGAGACGCCTGAGCACAAAACACACGGCCCCGGCACAGCAAGTCGTCTGTGCCGGGGCCGTTTTCTCATTCTCTGGGCAGGTCAAACAGGCAGTCCCGCCCTCTGGCGCTCCGGGCGGAGCGGACGTATCTCGCCCCCTCCACCGCCACCAGGTTGGGGAAGCTCCCCACGTTCACCTGGATATAGCCCGGATTGTAGTCCAGGTAGTCCCACAGATCGGCTACCTGAAAGTAGCCGGGCCGGACGCCGCCGGTGATATACAGGGCCTGGATATCCTGGGGGTCGAGAGACTGTTCCCGGCCCGGTTTCATTTTCCGTCTGGTTGCGAGCATGACAAGGAGTCCTTTCACTTGGGTCTGTATGATAGTATAGCATACGATGGACACTTTGTCAAAAATTGTTTGGGTGTGGGGGAGGAATGTCGGTGAATTTGCCGAAGGGGTTCAGCGAATTTGTGCCAACTCCCCACGAGTTCGCCGACAGTGCGTATCTTATCGTGGGTGCGTGCTGCTCTCCCTCAGTCAGCTTCGCTGACAGCTCCCTCAGGGAGGGAGCCAAGAAGATTGCAGCGCACCCTTGCCTCCCTCTTTGAGGGAGGTGGCACGGCGTCAGCCGTGACGGAGGGAGTGCAGCAGGCACTTTCAATTATCCACGGCATTCCGGCGAATTCGTACCAACTCCCCACGAGTTCGCCGGTAGTGCGTATCTTATCGTGGGTGCGTGCTGCTCTCCCTCAGTCAGCTTCGCTGACAGCTCCGCCGTCAAGCGGCACTTCCGCTTCGCTCCCTGCCTCAGAGAGGGAGCCAAGGGGGGGTGCAGCAGGCACTTTCAATCATCCAAGGCACCCCGGCGAATCTGCCCTCTCACTCGCTCAGCACCGTTCCGTCCGCCAGGGTGACGGTGTAGCCATTGTAGTTGATGGTGCCGTTGTTGGTCAGGCTGGTGACGGTGCAGTCCCCGGTCAGGGTCCAGGTGCAGCCGGACTCCACGGTGATGACGGCGTTATTCTCCACGGCGTCGCCGCCCTCCTCGTTCTCCACGATGTTCACCGTGCCGGTAAAGTCGGAGCCGCCCGTCAGCGTCATCTCCAGGGTGGAGATGGTGTCCACCACAATGGCCCCCTCCAACGTCTGGCCGTCGGCGGTGAACTCCACCTGGGCCCCGTTGGAGCCTGCGCTGCCCCAGCCGTGGCTGGCGCTGTTGCCGGTGATGGTCATCAGGTTGCCGTCGCTCTCGTTGTTCACGATGGTCACGCCGGACAGGGTCAGAACGCAGTGGGTATTGGTGACATAGAACACGTCCCCGTTGTTGCTGGTCAGGGTGCCCCCGGTCATGGAGAAGGTGGAGGTGCCCACCTCGGCGTCGCCGGACATGGACTGGTAGATCATGACGGAGTGGACGTTCTCATCGGAGCTGGTGCCCTGGGTGTCGCTCATGTTGCCGTACACGTCGCAGTCGGTGAGGGCGATGGAGTTCTCCCCCTCGATGACCAGAGCCTCGGAGCTGTTGGCGGTCAGGGTGGCGTTGCTCACCGTGATGTCCGCCGTGGAGTAGACCGCCGGGGAGTTGTAGCCGTTGGTGGTATAGGTCCCCCCGTCCACGTTCACCGTGCCGCCGCCCCGGTCGGAGCGGATGGCGGCGGAGGAGCTGCCGGAGGTCTCCACCGTCAGGTCAGAGGCGACAGTGGCGCCGCCGCCGGTGGTCTGGATGCCGCCGGAGTTGTCGGCGGTGGTGGTGATGACAGAGTCGGAGATGGTCACGGTGGTCCCCTCCCCGTAGCTGAACACGCCGTTGCCGTTCTGGGCGGAGGAGGTGACTGTGGCGTTGGTGATGGTCACGTCCGCCCCGTCGGTGGCCAGCAGGGCGGCGTTCATGCCATAGAAATCGCCGGTCTCGGTGTTGGAGGTGGCCCCGGCGGACTTATCCACCGTGATGCCGTCCAGGGTGACGGTGGCCCCGTCCACCCGGAGGGCGTTCTCGTCGTCCCCGGTAGAGGTATATGTCCCGCCGGAGTAGTCCCCGTCCTCGTCGATGGTGTTGGCGGCGGTGCCCTGCTCCACCTCGCTGGAGCCGCCGAAGCTGCCGCCCATATCGCCGCCGCCCATGCCGCCGGTCAGAGACAGCACAGTGACGGAGGACACCGCCCCGTCCGCGTCGTACTCGATTTGCAGGATATCGTCCACTGCCAGGTCGGAGACGCTTCCCGTCTCCCCGTCGGCCAGGGTGATCGTCACGTCGGTCAAATCCAGGGTCAGGGTCTCGTCCCCGGCAGTAAAGCAGCTTCCGCCGAATCCGCCGCCCAATCAACCGCCGGACATTCAGCCGCCCTTGC
>JAJBTD010000167.1:5183-24739 GCA_020861055.1 Clostridiales bacterium
ACTGAGCTGTTGCCGCCCGCGCCCGCGGCCCCCAAGCCGCAGCCGCCGAAGCCGCCGCCCATGCCGCCGCCGGACATGCCGCCGCCCTGGCCGCCAGGCATCTCGCCGTCGAAGTCGCCGCCCTCCGGCATTTCGCCGTCAAAGTCGCTCTCGCCGTCGGGCAGTTCGCCGTCAAAGTCCCCGCCGTCGGTGGGCAGATCGTCGGGGGCTTCCCCGTCGCCAGAGGGGGCCTCGCCGTCGCCGCTGGGTGCTTCGCCGTCGGAGGGGACATCAGCGGGCGCTTCCCCGTCCTCCATCTCCTCGCCGTCAGGCAGCTCCGGGGCCTCGCCGTCGGCGGACTCACCCTCGCTATCGGGCATTTCACCGTCAAAGTCGCCGCCACCCTCGCCGTCGGGCATCTCGCCGTCAAAGCCGCCGCCGATCGTCTCGGACAGCTCCCCCAGCTGGAGGGTTACGGTGGAGCCGTCGATGGCGGTGATCTGGCCCACCTGGGTGGTAGTCTCCGTCTCGGCGGAGGTCTCCTCCACCTCTGCGGTTTCGGTCTCTGTGGCAGTATCCGTCTCTGATGTATCCTCGCTCTCCGTGGAGGAGCAGGCCGTCACCGACAGGGCCAGTGCCAGGGCGCAGAGGATGGAAATCATTTTTTTGCATTTTTTCATGGCAGGTCATCTCCTTTGCGGGTTTAGGATACGCTGGAAAGCTTAAAGAGACCTTAAATCCGCCGACTTTGTCACTTCATGGCACAAATCGGCAAGAACATTTTGACATCCGGGAAATAACTGTCTATAATGACATTATCTGAACCGAACGCCCGTGCCAAGGAGGGAGGGAGAGAGCTTGATACGAATCGCTGTTGTGGAGGACGACGGGGAGAGCGCCGCCATCCTGCTCCAGTTTCTGGAGCAATACCAAAATGAGCGCAGCTGTGAGCTGAAGACCGACACCTATCAGGACGGAGAGACCCTGGTCCGGGGCTACCGTCCGGAGTACGACATCATCCTGATGGACGTGCAGATGGAGCATCTGGACGGCATGACAGCGGCGGAGATCATTCGTCGTCAGGACCCGGAGGTTATTCTGATCTTTATCACCAATATGCCCCAGTACGCCATCCGGGGCTATGCTGTGGAGGCCCTGGACTATGTACTCAAGCCGGTATCCTATTTTGCCTTCTCCCAGCGGATGGATCGTGCCCTCAGCCGCATTGACCGGAACCGGACGCACTATATCGTCCTGCCGGTAAAGGGCGGCTCCCAGAAGGTGGACGTGGCGCAAATCCGCTATGTGGAGAGCCGGGGACACAGTCTGCTGTTTCACATGCGCCAGGGGGAGATCGTCTCCAGCGGCACCATGACCGAGATGGAGCGTGAGCTGGAGCCCTACGGCTTCTGCCGCTGCAACAAGGGCTATCTGCTCAATCTGGATGAGGTAGACGCCATTCAGGACGGCTGCGCTGTGGTGGGGGCAGACAAGCTACTCATCAGCCGGGGCCGGAAAACCGCCTTCATGGAGGCGCTGACCAACCGCATGGGTGGGCGGACCAAATGAGCACGCTCACGGTCAGCAATTTTTCCACCATTCCCCGGTACTACACCGCTCTGGCGGAGTGGCTGAGCTGTATGCTCCTGATGGCAACCTTTTCCAAACAGCGGCGGCTCCACGGCTGGCGTCTGGCGGGGGCTTCCGCCGTCGGCTTGGTAGCGCTGGAGCTGGAGCTGATCTTGACGGATGATCTGCCGGTGTCCCTCTGGTCGGTGGGCATGGCCGGGTCGGCGGCCATCATGCTGGCTCTGCTCCTGGCCTGTCTGGATCTACGCCCGGTGGAGGGTGGCTACGTCCTCACCAGCGCCTTTATGCTGGCTGAGTTTGCCGCCTCCCTGAGCTGGCAGCTCTACTACTATTACGCCGCCTACATCATCGGAGAGGAACAGCCGGTGGCCGCCCTGGTGACGGTGCTGCTCACCTACGCCCTGGTATTTACCGTATACGGCGTGCTGTCCTGGCGGAGCTGCCCCAGCGGGCGGTGCATCGCCGTGGGGCGGCGGGAGACGCTGACGGCGACGGTGGTGGCGGTGCTGTTCTTTATCGTCAGCAACCTGAGCTTTCTCTTCCCGGACACCCCCTTCACCAGCCATTACGCCGCGGAGATCTTCAATATCCGCACCCTGTTCGACCTGGGGGCCCTGGCGGTGCTGTTCGCCCTGTACTTCCAGCAGCAGGAGCTGCACGCCCGGTACGAGCTGGACGCCATTCACACCGTTTTGGAAACACAGTATGTCCAGTACCGCCAGTCACGGGAGAGCATCGATCTCATCAACCGGAAGTACCATGACCTGAAGCACCAGATCACCGCCCTCCGGGCAGAGACAGACCCCCAGCGCAGGAGCGCATGGCTGGACGCCATGGAGAGCGACATCAAGGTCTACGAGGCCCAGAACAAGACGGGCAACTCCATCCTGGACACGGTGCTAACCAGCAAGAGCCTCTACTGTCAGGAGCACGGCATCAGCCTGACCACCGTGGCCGACGGCGCTCTGCTGGACTTCATGGACGCCATGGATATCTGCACCATCTTCGGCAACGCCCTGGACAACGCCGTGGAGTCTGTGCTGAAAATTGAGGACAAGGAGAAGCGGCTCATCCACCTGTCCGTCTCCGGAGAGCGGGACTTCGTCCTCATCCGGGTGGAGAACTACTTTGAGGGGGATCTGACCTTTGAGGAGGGACTGCCCCGGAGCACCAAGGGGGACGACCGGTTCCACGGCTTCGGCGTCAAGAGCATCCGCTACTCCGCCCAGCGCTACGGCGGCACGGTGACGGTCACGGCCGACCGGAACTGGTTTGATCTGAAGGTTTTGATCCCGAAAAATGCCAACATAAATTGAATCGGTGGCAAACATTGTCAAAATTCCCGGTAGATGAACTTTTTCACAAATTCTACCGGGAATTTTTGTGCAATTTGGAGAGGTTCACTTGCAGTTTACGCAAAAAATCGGTCAGTTTGTGAAAAAAGTCTTTGCAAATCTGTGAACATATGCTATAATCGTAACCGCTTAGGGAAGCAACTTTATTCAAAAAGGAGGAAAATCAACTATGCTAGCCATTAACTGGGATGACGTCGTAAGTGTCGTAAGTCTGATTACCTCACATCTGATCGCCATCGCCGTGGCCCTGGTCATTGCGATCATCGTGATCGTTGCCGTCAAGGGCCTTGCCAAGAGGGTCAAGCGCCTCATCCGGGGCGAGGCCTGCATCGCCGTGGTTCTGGTGATCCTGATCGCCGCCAACATGATGTGCACCGGGCCTCTGTCCACCCTGCTGACCTCTGTGGCAGGTACCCCTGTCAGCAAGATCACTGACGAGACCTCTGCCGAGGCCACCAGCCTGGTCAACGAAATCTGCGAGGAGGGCATCACCCTTCTGGAGAACGATGACGACATCCTACCTCTGTCCACCACCAAGGTCAACGTCTTTGGCTGGTCCGCCACCAATCCCTGCTACGGCGGCACCGGTTCCGGCGCTCTGAACGACGCCTATGAGACTGTCACCTTCCTTCAGGGTCTGGAGGATGCCGGCATCGAGTACAACACCGAGCTGATCGACTTCTACACGTCCTATCACGACACCTCCCTGCCCAACGTGGGCATGTGGGCCCAGGACTGGACTCTGCCCCAGCCCTATGCCGCTGATTACGACGACAGCCTGATCTCCAACGCTGTTGACTACTCCGACACCGCCATCATCTTCATCTCCCGCGTCGGCGGCGAGGGCGCTGACCTGCCCACCGATATGACCGCAGTCGTGGACGGCTCCTGGGCCACCCAGAACGGCGGCTCCACCTACTTCGCCGGCTCCTATGACGACACCGTGAACAACGGCACCGACTGGGACGAGGGCGACCACTATCTCCAGCTGACCAACCCTGAGGAGGAGATGGTAGAGCTGGTTTGCTCCAACTTCGACAACGTCATCGTCATCTACAACGGCGCCAACGCTTTCGAGCTGGGCTGGGTCGAGGACTATGACTCCATCAAGGGCGTGCTGTGGTGCGCCGGCACCGGTCAGAGCGGCTTCGACGCTCTGGGCGAGATCCTGGCCGGCACCGTCAACCCCTCCGGCCGTATGGTCGATACCTATGTGTATGACCTGACCGCCACCCCCACCTGGAACAATGCCGGCAACTTCGAGTATGACAACATGGACGAGTTCCTCGAGGCCAACGACTACTACAGCTCCTACACCAACGTCACCTTCGTGAACTATGTGGAGAGCATCTATGTGGGTTACAAGTTCTACACCACCGCCGCAGCCGAGGGCCTGTTCGACTATGACGACATGGTCCAGTACTCCTTCGGCTATGGCCTGAGCTACACCACCTTTACCCAGGAGATCAGCAACTTCTCCAACGACGGCACCAACATCACCTTCGACGTCACCGTCACCAACACCGGCTCCGTGGCCGGTAAGGACGTGGTGGAGATCTACTTCAACCCGCCCTACACCAACGGCGGCATCGAGAAGGCTACCGCTAACCTGCTGGACTTCGAGAAGACCGACGAGCTGGGCGCTGGCGAGTCCCAGACCATCAGCTTCTCCATCCCCATCGAGCAGATGGCCTCCTATGACGACACCGGTTATGGCTGCTACGTCCTGGAAGCCGGAGACTACATCATCTCCATCAACTCCGACGCCAACACCATCATCGACTCCGTGACCTACACCCAGGACGAGACCATCGTCTATGACGAGGACAACGCCCGCGACAGCGACAACACCGCCGCCGTCAACCAGTTCGACTATGCCCGCGGCGATGTGACCTATCTGTCCCGTGCCAACGGCTTCGCCAACTACGATGAGGCCACTGCCGCTCCCACCAGCTACAGCATGAGTGACGAGGCCAAGGCCACCTTCTACAACGTCAGCAACTACCTCACCGCCGAGGCCACTGCCGCCGATGAGGACGCCGACGCCGAGTATCCCACCTGGGGTGCCAGCAACGGCCTGTCCTTGGTCGATCTCCGCGGCCTGGACTACGACGATGAGACCTGGGATTCCCTGCTGGATCAGCTGACCATCGACGAGGCTGTCAGCCTGGTGGCCCTGGGCGGCTATCAGACCCTGGCCATTGAGTCCATTGAGAAGTATCGCACCAACGACTGCGACGGCCCTGCCTCCATCAACAACAACTTCACCGGTCAGGGCTCCGTGGGCTTCCCCGCCGCCGTCATGATCGCCGCCACTTGGAGCGATGACATCGCCTATGCTTTCGGCGATTCCATCGGCGAGATGGCCGACGAGATGGATACCTCCGGCTGGTATGGCCCCGCCATGAACACCCACCGCACCGCGTTCGCCGGCCGTAACTTCGAGTATTACTCCGAGGACGGCGTCCTGTCCGGCTCCATCGCCGCCAACGCCATCCAGGGTGCTCAGGCGCATGGCGTCTACGCCTACATGAAGCACTTCGCCCTGAACGATCAGGAAGCCAACCGCTGCTCCATGCTCTGCACCTGGACCACCGAGCAGGCCATGCGTGAGATCTATCTGCGTCCCTTCGAGATCTCCGTCAAGGAAGGCGGCTCCCTGGCTGTCATGTCCTCCTTCAACTACATCGGCAACCGCTGGGCCGGCGGCACCTCTGAGCTGTGCGAGACCGTCCTCCGTGACGAGTGGGGCTTCGAGGGCTTCGTTGAGACCGACTACTTCGGCGTCTATGGCTACATGAGCGCCGACCAGGCCGTCCGTAACGGCACCGACCTGATGCTGGTCAACTATGCCACCACCACCAGTGAGATGCAGTTCACCGAGACCGCAGGCGCCCAGCAGGCTCTGCGTCAGGCTGCTCACCGCATCCTGTACGTCACGGTCAACAGCCGTACCTACAGCGACGAGGGCATTGAGCTGGCCACGCAGGACAACCTGTGGGAGACCATCCTCACCGGCGTCAACATCGGCGTGGGCGTCGTCCTGGTCCTCTGGGAGTGCCTGCTGATCTACAACTTCGTGAAGCGGTCCAAGAAGGGCGAGTAATTTCCCCGACTTGACCTGTAAGCGATGTCCTAAGTTGCTTTCCCGACCCTCCCGCCCCCCGGCTCGCCGGGGGGCGGGTTCCCAAGGGTTTCCCCTTGGGGGCCTGTCGAAGCGGTTTCTGCTGGGGCAATGCAGAAACAGTTTCGACAGACTGAAATTCATTTCAGCTGTTGGCAAACCACGAACACGCGCAAAAGGGAGGAAATTATGCTGAAACATCAAGACATCATTTCAAAAATGTCCCTGGAGGAGAAGTGCTATTACCTCTCCGGCAAGGACTTCTGGTCGTCCCGGACGGTGGAACACGCTGGCGTTCCCAGCATGACCCTGTCTGACGGCCCTCATGGCCTGCGGAAGCAGGAGGGCGCCGGTGACCAGCTGGGCCTGAACGGTTCCGTTCCCGCCACCTGCTTCCCCACGGCGGCCACCATGGCCAACAGCTGGGACCCCGCTCTGGGCGAGGAGATGGGTCAGTATCTGGGGGAAGAGGCCGCTGTCCAGGATGTGTGCGTCCTGCTTGGCCCCGGCATGAACATGAAGCGCTCCCCTCTGTGCGGGCGTAACTTCGAGTACTTCTCCGAGGACCCCTATCTGGCGGGCAAGATGGCTGCCGGTTACGTCCGGGGCATCCAGTCCAAGGGCGTCTCCGCCTGTCCGAAGCACTTCGCCGCCAACAACACCGAGCTGCGCCGTCAGGCCTCCGACTCCGTGGTGGACGAGCGTACCCTCCGGGAGATCTACCTCACCGCCTTTGAGATCGCCGTCAAGGAGTCCGACCCCAAGAGCATCATGTCCTCCTACAACATGATCAACGAGGTCTATGCCAACGAGAACGAGCACCTGCTCCAGGAGATCCTCCGGGACGAGTGGGGCTTCTCCGGCTTCGTGGTGTCCGACTGGGGCGCCTGCAACGACTATGTGGAGGGCGTCCGGGCCGGTTCCCATCTGGAGATGCCCACCACCGGCGGCGACTCCGGCAACCAGCTGGTCAAGGCCGTCCAGGAGGGCCGCATCTCCGAGGAGATGGTGGACCGCCGCGTGGACGAGCTGCTGGAGGTCGTCCTCCCCACCCGGGCCGCCTGCGACGCCGCCAAGGGCAGCAAGTTCGACGTGGAGGCCCATCACGCCATGGCGCAGAAGGCCAGCGAGCAGTCCATCGTCCTGCTGAAGAACGAGGACAACATCCTGCCTCTGGCCAAGGGCTCCAAGGTAGCCATCATCGGCGACTTCGCCGAGACCCCCCGTTATCAGGGCGCAGGCTCCTCCGTGGTCAACCCCACCAAGCTGGACTCCACCGTGGGCGAGAAGGGCGTCATCGGCAACTTCAATCTGAACGTCATCGGCTTTGAGAAGGGCTATCCCCGTGTGGGCCCGGCGGACGCCGAGCTCCAGGCCAAGGCGGTAGAGCTGGCCAAGAAGGTGGATTACGTCCTGCTGTACCTGGGCCTGGACGAGATCTCCGAGTCCGAGGGCCTGGACCGCTCCCATATGCGTCTGCCCCAGAGCCAGGTGGAGCTGCTGAGCGCCGTCAGCGCTGTCAACGAGAACGTCATCGTGGTCATGTCCGCCGGTTCCGCCATCGAGATGCCCTGGCTGGACAAGTGCAAGGCTCTCATCCACGGCTACCTCTGCGGCCAGGCCGGCGCCTCCGCCATGCTCAAGGCCATCCTGGGCGACGTGAACCCCTCCGGCAAGCTGTCCGAGACCTATCCCTATAGCTATGACGACGTGCCCTCCGCCCCCTACTTCCCCGCCAAGGAGCGGACCGTGGAGTATCGTGAGGGTCTGTACATCGGCTATCGCTATTACGAGACCGCCAAGGTCCCCGTCCTGTTCCCCTTCGGCTATGGCCTGAGCTACACCACCTTCGCCTACAGCGATCTGACCGTCTCCGACAAGGAGGCCACCTTCACCCTGACCAACACCGGCAAGGTGGACGGCGCAGAGGTGGCGCAGCTCTACGTCAGCGCCAAGGTCCACGGCGTCTATCGCCCCGTCAAGGAATTGAAGGGCTTCCAGAAGGTGTTCCTCAAGGCCGGCGAGAGCAAGACCGTCACCATCCCCCTGGACGACAAGGCCTTCCGTTATTTCAACGTCAAGACCAACAAGTTCGAGGTCGAGGGCGGCGAGTATGACATCCTCATCGGCGCCAGCGTGGAGGACATCAAGCTCTCCGGTACCGTCACCGTCCAGGGCACCGGCGCGGAGCTGCCCTACGACATGACCAAGCTCCCCAGCTACGCCGCCGCGGACATCAAGAACGTCTCTGACGCTGAGTTCACCGAGCTGCTGGGCCATCCCATCCCCGACGGCCACTGGAGCGGCACGCTGGAGATGAACGACGCCATCTGCCAGCTCTACTACGCCAAGAGCCTGAAAGCCCGGTTGGTGTACAAGCTGCTCACCTATCTGCTCAACAAGAGCATTGAGAAGGGCACCCCCGACCTGAACATCACCTTTATCTACAATATGCCCTTCCGGGCCATCGGCAAGATGGCGGGCGGCATGTGCTCCCAGGAGATGTGCGAGGGCATCCTGACCATCTGCAACGGCCACGCCATCGCCTTCTTCAAGGGCCTGGGCAAAATCATCGCCGGGTTCGTCCGCCAGCAGAAGATTATCAAAAAGGCCAACTCCATGACCTGATTTCCTTTGTCCCTGCTAACCGGCACAGCGCAGTGCACTTGCGCTGTGTCGGTGGGAAATATCCTACCTCTGATGAATGAAAGGAGATAATGTATGGAAGGTATCAAAAACTGGTGGATGAAGATCTGGAACGGCTTTGCAGAGAAGCATCCCAAGGGCGCTGAGTGGCTGCGCAAGGGCGGATTGTTCGTCATTTTCAGCTATGTGGTCACCTTTATCAAGATGCTGCTGCTGATGTTCCTGCCCTCCTTCTATGAGGGCATCGTGGGCGATGCCGAGTGGCTGTGGCCCAACATCCCGGTAAGCGTGTTCGGCGTGGACTTCAACCTGGCCATCATTGGCAACTCCCTGGCCAGCGGCGGCCTGGCCTATACCCTGGGCAACCTGACCACCATCTTCCTGGGCGAGTGCGTCAACTTCCCCCTCCAGCGCAACGTGACCTTTAAGAGCCATGGGCCCCTGGCCCCCCAGATTTGCATGCATTTTCTGGCTACCATCGCCGTGTTTCTGGTGATGAACCTGTTCACCTGCGTCTGGAACCCCATCTGCATCGCCCTGATTGAGAACGACGCCCTGCGCAACACGATCCAGAGCATCGTCACCACTGTCGTCACCGGCGGCGTATCCATGGTCATCATCTTTGCCGTGGACAACACCATCTTCGCACCCGGCTGGGGCGAGGGCAAGAAGAAGTAATCCTGTCATCACAAGTCTGACCTCCTAAGGCGGTGACGCCCGAATACGTCTGCCGCCATTTCAGAAGAGCCGGGAGAGAACGAGGGATGTTCCCTTTTCTCTCCCGGTTCTCTGTTTCCCGTGAAATCCTGTCCGTCTTATGCTATAATCTGTTCAACACCACCGAACAAGGGAGGCCTTTGCCATGCGCAAATCTCTGCTCCGTCAGCAGTGGGAGCGGGAGCGGCTCCAGCGGGACTATGCCCGCAGCCAGAGGGGGAAAACCCTGGGCATCTATCTCCACATCCCCTTCTGCCGGAGCAAGTGCGCCTACTGCGACTTCTACTCCCTCCCCCACCGGGAGGAGGACATGGACCGGTATCTGGCCGCCCTGACCCGGCATCTCCGGGAGACCTCCCCCCAGGCGGCGGGACGGCGGGTGGACACCGTCTACATCGGCGGCGGCACCCCTACCCTTCTGGGGGCGAAACGGCTGACCGCCCTGCTGAAAACGGTAAAGCGGTGCTACACTCTGGAACGGGACTGCGAGATCACGGTGGAGGCCAACCCGGAGAGCGTCACTCTGCCCCTCCTCCGCTCCCTCCGCCGGGCGGGGGTGAACCGGCTGTCCCTGGGGCTGCAATCCTCCAACGACAGTGAGCTGCAAGCGGTAGGCCGTCCCCACACCTTCGCCCAGGCAGAGGAGGCGGTCCGGCTGGCACGAAAGGCAGGCATCCGCAACCTGAGCCTGGATCTGATCTACGGTCTTCCCAACCAGACCATGGCCTCCTGGCAGCACAGCGTAGAGGAGGCCCTCCGGCTGGCCCCGGAGCACCTGAGCTGCTACGGCCTCCAGGTAGAGGAGGGTACTTACCTCTTTGACCACATTGACGATTATGAGATCGCCGACGACGACCTCCAGGCGGATATGTACCTGTGGATGGTGCAGCGGCTGGAGTCGGCGGGGTATGAGCAGTACGAGATCTCCAACTTCGCCCAGCCCGGACGGGCCTCCCGGCACAATCTCCGGTACTGGCGGCTGGAGGAGTACGTCGGCTTTGGCCCAGGGGCGCACAGCGACTTCGGCGGGCGGCGGTACAGCTTTGTCCGTGACCTGGACCGCTATCTCTCCGGCATGGAGGACGGCGACCCCATTGTGGACGAGGACCAGGTCACCCCCCAGGAGGAGCGGCGGAGCGAGTACATCATGCTGGGCCTGCGGACGGCGGAGGGCATCGACGGGGACTTCTACAGCCGCCGGTACCACATGAACTTCAAGCCCCTGGAGCGGCTTCTGGAGGGCTATGCCGCCCGCGGACTGGCTCGGCGGCTGGAGGGCGACCGGTGGCGGCTGACCCCGGAGGGGTTTCTCCTGTCCAATCCCATCATCCTCGACCTGCTGGAGGCCCAGGAGCACAATACCGTGAACAGCCTCCTGGGGCGTTGACGACGTTACAAACGGCAAAAAAGAGGTCTGCCAAGGTGCGGCAGACCTCTTTTCGTTTGATAAGCTACGTCCAGAGCGGCTACTCTGTTCCCAGCCACTGGATATGGTCAAAGGGGAAAAAGACGCAGACCGCCTTTCCGATGATATACCCCTCGTCCACCAGGCCCAGGGCCTGGGTGAAGCGGCTGTCGGTGGAGTGGTTCCGGTTGTCCCCCATGACGAACACGGAGCCTTCCGGGACGACGACGGTGGTCACGTCCCCCTTTTCCTCCATGATATCCTCGTCCTCCTGGTTCAGATAGTTCTCCACCAGCAGTACGCCGTCCACATAGACCCTGTTTTCAGCGTAGTCGATCTCCACCGTCTGGCCCCCTGTGGCGATGATTCGCTTGACGATGGTTTCCTGGATGGCCTCCGTCTCCTTGTGGATGATGACCACATCCCCCGCCTGTGGCTCGTAGTTCAGCCGCCAGGCCAGGAGCAGGTCCCCGTCGTGGAGGGTGGGGTACATAGAACTGCCCACCACCACAATGAGCTGGGTCATAAAGTGAAAGAGGATGATGACCACCGCCAGCACCACGGTCAGGATCTTCAGCTCGCTGTAGACGTCCTGCTGCCAGGTGGTCTTTTTTTGCTCCTGCGCGCCGCCCTCAGGCGGCGCTCCCTCCGGGACGACGGAACCGCCGTCGGATAGAGACTGCTTTTCCTCATCTGCCATGCTGTGCTTCTCCTCACTTGTGTCGGCTGCCGTCCAGCCGGAGCTGCCTGACATTGACGCACCGGCCGCTGGCGGTATCCAGGGTGAATACTGCCGCCTCCAGCTTGCTGGGGCCCTCCGCCGCCTCGTACTTTTGGGGCAGGCCGCCGAGGAACTTGTTGATGGACTGCTCCGGCTTGACGCCCAGAACCGAATGGGCGGGGCCGGTCATGCCCAGGTCGGTGATATAGCCCGTCCCGCCGGGGAGCACCTGCCCGTCCGCCGTGGGGACGTGGGTGTGGGTGCCCCACAGGGCGGAGACCCGCCCGTCCAGATACCAGCCCATGGCCAGCTTCTCGCTGGTGGCCTCGGCGTGGAAGTCCACCAGGATCATATCCGCCTCCATCCGCTTTAGGACGGCGTCCGCCGTGGTGAAGGGGTTCTCCACATTGGGGTCCATGGCGACCCGGCCGATCAGATTGATCACCCCGATGCGCAGGCCTCCCGGCCCGTCATAGACGTGCCAGCCCCGGCCGGGAGAGCGGGGGGCAAAGTTGGCGGGCCGGAGCAGGCAGGGGTTGTCGTCCAGGGTGTCGGCGATGCGGAGCTTCCCCCAGGTGTGGTCGCCCAGGGTGATCACGTCGGCCCCGGCGTCCAGGATCTCCTCCGCCTGATGGGGGAGCAGGCCGTTTCCGGCGGCGTTCTCCCCGTTGACCACGGCAAAGTCGATGCCCTCCTCCCGCCGGATGCGGCGCAGGTTGCGGCTGAGGCAGTCCAGCCCGGACTGGGCCACCACGTCTCCCACCGCCAGAATGTTGACCGTCATAAGGCTCTCTCCCTCTTACGGAATCCGCTTTTTCGGCTTAATATACCGCTCCTCCTCGGAGAAGATACAGCCGCAGTACTTTTGCATATAGAAGCCCAGCTCTCTCGCCCGGTCCTGCCCCTGGCGGAACAGGGGGCGGAAGTCCCGGTAGAGGAATTCCACATGATACGCCTCCCCGGCGGCCTGGGCCACCTGGCGGAGCAGGTCATGCTTCTGATAGGGACTGATGAACAGACTGGAGGTAAAGCTGTCGTAGCCGTTTTCCGCGGCGTACTCTGCCGCCCGGTACAGCCGCATCTCATAGCACTTGACGCACCGGTTCTCGATGTCCTCCGCCACCGCACGGATGAAGGGCCGGAGGGCGTAGTCGTTGATCACCACCAGAGGCAGGTCGATAGTCTTGGCATACGCCTCCAGGGTGTTCCGTCTGGCCCGGTATTCCGTGACCGGGTGGATATTGGGATTGTACCAGAAGCCGGTGACCTCCCGCCCCTCCTCCCGGAGGGTGTCGATGCACATATTGGCGCAGGGGGCGCAGCAGCAGTGAAGCAGGGTTTTCATGGGATCTGTCCTTTGCACGAAATGAACGGGAAATGATATCAGCGGAATCAGTATAGCACATTCCCGCCGGTGTGAAAAGAGGTGATTTTGAAATCCCCTCCTACCCCAGCGCCACGTCCAGCACCATCATAATGAGGAATCCCGCCATGGCCCCCAGTGTCCCCAGGTCGCTGTGGGGGCTCATATTGGCCTCCGGGATCAGCTCCTCCACCACCACATAGAGCATGGAGCCGGCGGCGAAGCTGAGCAGCCAGGGCATGGCGGGCTGAAGCAGTCCCGCTGTCAGCACCGCCAGCAGGCCAAAGATCGGCTCCACCACCCCGGAGAGCGCCCCCACCGCAAAGGCTCTGGGGCGGCTCATCCCCTCGTTGCGCAGGGGCAGGGACACCGCCGCCCCCTCCGGGAAGTTCTGGATTCCGATGCCCAGGGCCAGGGCAGCGGCGGCGGCCCAGGCCGCAGACTGCCCTTCCCCGCTCTGGGCAGCCAGGGCGAAGCTCAGCCCCACCGCCATCCCCTCCGGGATGTTGTGGAGGGTCACGGCCAGCACCAGCAGGGTGGTGCGGCGCAGGTGGGCGGGCAGGCCCTCCCGGACATTTAACACGGTGTGAAGGTGGGGCAGCAGATGGTCCAGCCCCAGGAGAAACAGCACCCCCAGGCAGAAGCCGGTGGCCGCCGGGAGCCAGCCGGGGAGGCCCATCCCCTCCCCCAGCTCGATAGCGGGGAGGAGCAGGCTCCAGACGCTGGCGGCGATCATCACCCCGGCGGCAAAGCCCAGAAAGCACCGCTGGAGCGCGCCGGAGACGTTCCGGCGGAAGAAAAACACCAGGGCAGCCCCGGCGCAGGTCATGAGAAAGGTAAAGCCGGTCCCCAGGCCGGCACAGGCAAGATCTTGCAGCATAGTTTGCGCTCCTTTTGACGCTGTAGGATGCTGCATCCTATGCCCCCGTCCCCGCCCCGGTGCCTGTCCGGGGCCGAAACAGGCGGAAAAACGCCGGAGCGGTTCTCCCCTTCTCCGGCGTTTGCTTTTTCTGTGCGATCAGCCTGCGGCGGTCTCGTCGCCGGCAGGGCTGTCCTCTGTGGTGCTGTCGGAACCGGTCTCGTCCGCAGTCTCGTCGGCGGTATCGTCCAGCATATCCTCCTCCAGAGTGCCGTCCTCCGTTCCGGTTTCCGTCCCGGCCTCCGCCTCATCGTCGGTGCTGTCGTCGGTATCGTCAACGGGAGCCGCGTCGCCGGAATAGACCGTGCCGTCGGAGCCGATGGTCACGTCGTAGGAATAGGCCTCTATGAGATCGACCACCTGGTTCCACTCCTCGTCGCTCTCGGTAAGCCGGGTGACGCAGCCGGACTGGATGGCGG
Source organism: Clostridiales bacterium (assembly GCA_020861055.1). Classification (GTDB taxonomy): domain Bacteria; phylum Bacillota; class Clostridia; order Oscillospirales; family Oscillospiraceae; genus Onthomonas. Next base: position 19,422 of record JAJBTD010000167.1, read on the forward strand.
GGGTGACGGTGAAGGTCACATCCTCCTCCTCGGCGTTGCCGGTGAAGTGGATCTCCAGCAGGAAGGTGTCCAGGGTCTTTTCGTTGAACCAGCAGGTGCCCAGATTGTAGAAGATGGGCTTGCCGTCATAGTACTCGATGCCCTGGAGACAGTGGGAGTGGGTGCCTACGATCACGTCCGCCCCGGCGTCGATATACTCCTTGGCGGTGGTGCGCTGGGTGTCGTTGGCCTCATAGCTGTACTCGGTGCCCCAGTGGACGCAGGCGATGACAAAGTCCGCGTTTTCCTTGGCGTTCTGGATGACTTGGACGAAGGTATCCGTCTCATAGCACAGCAGGATACCGGCGGAGTCCTCCGTGGCCTGGGGGGTATAGCGGATGTTCTCGGCGCAGGAGGCGTTGACAAAGGCCACGGTGTAGCCGTTGAACTCCACATAGTACGGCTCACAGGCCTCCTCCAGATTCTCCCCCGCCCCCACATGGGCGATGCCTGCGCTGTCCAGGGTGGCCAGGGTGTCGGTCAGGCCCTCGGCGTCGTAGTCATAGACGTGGTTGTTGGCCAGGGTCACCAGATCCACCCCCATCGTCTCGTAGATGGAGATGTTGGAGGTCTGCGCCCGGAAGGTGTAGGCCTTGCCGTTCAGGGCAGTCCCCCCGTCGGTGAAGGCGAACTCGCTGTTGACACAGAACAGGTCGGCGCTCTGCATCCGCTCCAGCAAGCTCGTTCCGATGCAGTCATAGATGCCGTTCTCCTGCTCGGCCAGGTAGGTCATATTGTACCAGGTGTCGTCCAGGTTCACGTCCCCCATCAGGGCGATGGTGAAGTCGTATTCCGTCTCCGCCAGAGCAGCGGCCTCCTCCTCCGCCTTCTGAGCGGCCTCCTCCTGCTCGGCCAGGGCGGCGGCCTCCGCCTCCTCCTGGGCCTTGGCCTCGTTGTGGGCCAGAATCGCCTGAACGCCTCCGATGCAGAAGCAGATCAAAATGATGATGAGGCAGACGGAGTTGAGCACGAAGCCGGGCCGCAGTCTGCGCCGGCGTTTTCTCTGGCTGTGCCCGGAGCGGCGGGGCCGGTCATATCTCTCTTCCATGGACAACTCCTTTCTCCGGGGAAACCCGCCCGGAATGACAAAACAGGCCGCTTTTCAGCAGCCTGTGATCGATGAAGCTATGGTACTGTGGTCGAAACCGCTGCTTTTTATTCTAGCACAATTGTTCTCTCCCGTCCAGTGCGGGGAGGTAAAAAGTGGGAAAAAGCAAAATGGACTGTTTCGATGGGATAACGTGTCGGAGGTTGCCTCCTCGGATTCGCCGTGAGATTTCTGCTAAGCGTTAGTGCATACTGCTCTCCCTCAGTCAGCTTCGCTGACAGCTCCGCCGTCAAGCGGCACTTCCGCTTCGCTCCCTGCCTCAGAGAGGGAGCCTAGGGATTTGCGTAGGCTCTTGCCTCCCTCCTTGAGGGAGGTGGCACGGCGAAGCCGTGACGGAGGGAGAGCAGCACGCACCTCCGGCAAGCGGAAAAGTCACGGCGAATTCGTTACCTGTTGCGTTTTGGTCGCTTTCGCCCTTCTCAATCCCGGTCGTCCAGGGCGACAAAGGGCTGCCGTGCGCCGATGGCCTTATAGGCGGGGCGGATGATCTTGCCGCCGCTGAAAATCTCCTCCATCCGGTGGGCGCACCAGCCCACCATACGGGTGGCGGCAAACAGGGGGGTATACAGCTCCTCCGGAATGTTGAGCATGTCATAGACAAAGCCGGAGTACAGGTCCACGTTGGCGCACATGACCTTGTCCTTGCCGGTGACACGGGCAAAGACCTGGGGCGTCAGCCGCTCCACGCTCTCGATCAGGTTGAGCCGGTCCTCCATTCCCTTCTTCTCCGCCAGACTGCGGCTGAACCGCTTCAAAATCTTCGCCCTGGGGTCGGAGAGGGTGTAGACCGCATGGCCCATGCCGTAGATCAGCCCGGAGTGGTCGTAGCCCTCCTTCCGGAGCAGTCCGGCGAGGCAGGCGGAGACAGCGTCGTCGTCCTTCCAGTCGGGGACGGTCTCTGCGATGTAGTCCATCATCTGCTTGCAGCGGATGTTGGCGCCGCCGTGCCGGGGGCCCTTGAGCGACCCCACCGCCGCGGCGATGGCGGAAAAGATGTCGGTATAGGAGGAGGAGATCACCCGGCAGGTGAAGGAGGAGTTGTTGCCGCCGCCGTGCTCCGCGTGGAGGATGAGGCACAGGTCCAGCAGCCGGGCCTCCTCCATGGTGTACTGCCGGTCGTCTCTGGCAGCGGACAGGAAGTTCTCCGCCGCCCCCTTGCCGGGCTGCGCCCGGTGGAGGTACAGGGAGCCCTTGTCAAAGTAGCACCGCTTGGCGGCGTAGGCGTGGGCCACGATCATGGTCGTCCGGGCGATGAGCTGCATGGACAGGCGCAGCTGGTTCTCCACCGTCATAGTCTCCGGGTCCTCGTCATAGGAATAGAGGGTCAGCACGCTCTGGGCCAGCTTGTTCATCACGTCGCAGCTGGGGGCCTTCAAGATCATGTCCTCGGTGAACATACTGGGGAGGGGGCGCATCTCCTCCAGGGCCTGCTGAAAGGCGGTCAGCTCCTGCCGGTTGGGGAGCTTTCCCATGAGCAGCAGATAGCAGGTCTCCTCAAAGCCGAATCGATTCTCTGAGGTGCATCCCCGGATCAGATCCTCTACGCTGATGCCCCGGTAGATCAGCCTGCCCTCCATGGGAGTCTTTTTCCCGTCCTGCATATAGTAGCCTTGGACGCTGCCCACACGGGTCAGACCGGCCATGATGCCGGTGCCGTCCGGGTGCCTCAGACCCCGCATGACCTGGTATTTCTCGTATTTGTCCTGGGGGATGGGACCGACCCCCTGGAGCTCCTCGCTCATCGTATGGATAAAGTCAGTGGTCTGACTGGAAAGCGGACGATTCATCACAGCTATGCCCCTTTTCTCTCAGGCGTATGCCGCCCTTACTCGATCTGATGACAGTATACCACGTTCTGCCATGAGAAGTCAACGCAATTGCCCGTTCAAAGTGCATTATCCGTTTTAATTCTGTCACATTTAGTAAAAAACAGTTTGCGTTTCGTCCATTTTTACCCCACTTTTACCCATAGCACTATTCAATTTTTGCAAGGAGGCGTCCATTTTGCTGCACAAAGTGGTCACAATGTCCCTGGCCCTGACGCTGGCGGCGCTGCTGCTGTCTCTCACCGCGCTGCCGGAGGAGCCACTTTCCTTCCCGCTCCAGTCCGCCCTCGCCTCGGACGAGCCCTCCGATGCAGCGGAGGACGAGCCGGAGGCCGTCCAGGAGGATGAGGCGGCCGAATCGGATGTCCGGGAGGCAGCGCCGTCTGCGGAGGGGGCAGAGGATGAGGACGTTTCCTCCGTCTCGGCGGAAAACTCCCAGGAGGAAAGCGCTCAGGTGGGCGACCCCCTGGTTCCGGAGACGCTGAACGTGCTGCTCCCGGACGGTACAGTGGAGGAGATGGCGCTGGAGGACTACCTCTGGGGAGTGGTCGCCGCCGAGATGCCCGCCGCCTTTGAGGCGGAGGCGCTCAAGGCCCAGGCGGTGGCTGCCCGGACCTACACCTGCTATCAGGCGGCCCGGACGAAGGACGCCCATCCGGATGCGGACGTCTGCACCGATTACAGCTGCTGTCAGGCGTGGATCTCCCGTGAGGACCGGATGGCGGCCTGGGCGGAGGACAAGGGGGAGGAATATGCCGCAAAAATCACAGCGGCGGTGGAGGGGACCGCAGGAGAGATCCTCACCTGGGAGGGGGAGGCGGCGCTGACCGTGTTTCATGCCGCCTCCGCAGACACCACCCGCTCCGCTCTGGAGGTCTGGGGGACCGATCTCCCCTATCTCATCTCCGTCTCCAGTCCGGAGAGCGAGGCGGATACCCCCAACTATTACAGCGTCGTCTCCTTTTCCGCTCAGGAGTTCTCCGATCTGTTTTTGGCGGCATATCCCGACGGGGACCTCTCCGGGGACTGCTCCGAGTGGTTCGGCGCAGCCGAGACGGACGGCAGCGGGGCGGTGCTGTCCGTCTCAGTGGGGGGCGTGGAGGTCGCCGGGAGCGATCTGCGCACCCTCTGCGGCCTTCGCTCCCCCCATTTTGAGGTGGAGTGCGGGGAGGATACCATCACCTTTTACGTCACCGGCTACGGCCACGGGGTGGGCATGAGCCAGTACGGGGCCAACGCCATGGCGGCGTCGGGGAGCGGCTATCAGGACATTCTCTCCCACTACTATCCGGGAACGGCGCTGGAGGGGTAGCGGTATCCGCCCCTCTTTTGTCCTTCTCTGCAACACCTCTTGCATTTATCGGCGTTTTGTCGTATCATATCCGTATTGTGTCCGTTCTGCCCTCCCGTGCGGCGGGCGCGGCTTTGCAGTGAGGTGATACGCTATGCCGATCAAAATACCGGACGCGCTGCCGGCGGTGGAAATCCTGGGCAGCGAGAATATCTTCGTCATGACGGAATACCGGGCCATGCACCAGCATATCCGCCCTTTGAGCGTTTTGATCCTCAATCTCATGCCCACCAAGATCGTCACTGAGACGCAGATCCTGCGCAAGCTGTCCAACACGCCGTTGCAGATTGAGGTGGAGTTGCTGCGCACCGCCAGCTACTCTCCCCAGCATGTGGACGCGGATCATCTCAGCTCCTTTTACCGCACCTTTGCCCAGGTGAAGAACCGCACCTATGACGGCATGATCATCACCGGCGCGCCGGTGGAAAATCTGGACTTCGCCCAGGTGAACTACTGGCCTGAGCTGTGTGAGATCATGGAATGGAGCCGAACCAACGTCCACTCCACCCTGCACATCTGCTGGGGCGCTCAGGCGGCGCTGTACTATCACTACGGCATCCCCAAGCGGACCCTGCCCCACAAGCTGTTCGGCGTATTCCCCCATCGGGTGGTCAAGCAGGAATCCCCCTGGTTCCGGGGCTTTGACGACGTCTTTTACGCCCCTCACTCCCGGTACACCACCGTTTTGCGGGAGGATGTGGAGGCCGTTCCTGAGCTGGGCGTCTACGCCGTCTCCGACGAGGCGGGCATTTTCGCCCTGAAATCGGAGGACAACCGCCGGTTCTTCGTCCTGGGCCACCCGGAGTATGACCGGGATACCCTGGCTCTGGAGTATCAGCGGGATGTTGACCGGGGGCTGAACATTCAGGTCCCACAGCACTACTTCCCCAACGACGACCCCCCCCAGCCCCCCCTCGTCCGCTGGCGCCGCGCCGGGCAGCGGGTCAACCCCCGCTGGGAGAATTACTTCGTGTGCCGGACCACGCCTTACAAC
>JAJBTD010000120.1 GCA_020861055.1 Clostridiales bacterium
ATAAGATCGCCTTTTTGGACACCGCCGACCGCCGGGTTGCCTATCAGTGGGTGGCCAATCTGGACGCCGCCCTGGAGGGGCGCACCCCGGACTATCTGGTGGTACATCATCTGGAGCCGGACCACGCTGCCAACATCCAGCGGGTCTGTGAGCGCTATCCCTCTCTGCGCATTGTCGCCTCCGCCAAGGCGGTGAGTATGCTGCCCCAGTTCTTCACCCTGGACCTCTCTGACCGGGTCATTCCCGTCAAGGAGGGGGATACCCTCTCTCTGGGCAGTCACATTCTCACCTTCGTCATGGCCCCCATGGTGCACTGGCCAGAGGTCATGGTCAGCTATGAGTCCAGCGAAAAGGCCCTGTTCTCCGCCGACGCCTTTGGCAAGTTCGGCACATTGGACACGGACGAGGACTGGGACTGCGAGGCTCGGCGGTACTACTTCAACATCGTGGGCAAGTACGGCGGCCCCGTCCAGACCCTGCTGAAAAAGGCCGCCAAGCTGGATATTCAGACCATCTACCCCCTCCACGGCCCCATCCTCACCGAGAATTTGGGCCATTACCTGGAGAAATATCAGATCTGGTCCAGCTATCAGCCGGAGGACGAGGGCGTCACCATTGCCTATGCCTCCATCCACGGCAACACCGCCCAGGTTGCCAAGCAGCTGGCGGAGATTCTCACCGCCAGGGGTGCCAAAAAGGTCAGCCTGTTCGACCTGAGCCGGGACGACAAGGCGGAGGCCGTAGAGGACGCCTTCCGCTACAGCCGTCTGGTGCTGGCCGCCGCCTCCTATGACGGCGGGGTGTTCCCGCCCATGGAGAGCTTCCTGTGCACTCTCACCGCCAAGGCCTATCAGAACCGGAAGGTCGCCCTGGTGGAGAACGGCTCCTGGGCGCCCTCCGCCGGCCGGGTGATGAAGGGCTATGTGGAGAAGATGAAGAACATCACCCTCTGCCCCACCGTCGTCACCATCAAGTCCACCCTGAAGGAGGCCGATCTCCCCAAGCTGGAACAGCTGGCGGAGGAATTGCTGGGCTAAGGGCGTCTCGCCTTTGACCTGCCCGCCGTCCCGAATTGCGCCGGGACGGCGGTTTTTCGGTCATGTCCGCTCCCAGCTGTGTCGGCGGGGGCGTTCTCCGGAGATGGGTTCTCCCTCCACTAAAATCACATCCGGGCCGAACCGCTTTACCTGTGCCCAGAGGACCAGTCGTATCTCCCGGCTGCCCAGCAGGCCGAAGAAATACCGCCGCTGTCCCGGCACCACCAGAGACAGGATACGCCCGGTGTCCAGGTCGATATTCAGATCCCCCACATATCCGAACCGGCTCCCGTCGGTCACCGATATGACCTCCTTGAACCGCAGCTCCTCCAGATTGCTCTCCATCGTCTCGCCTCCCTATGGGAGACGGTATGCAGAGGCAGGGATGTCCTATGCCCCGCCTGTCAGAAAGGAACCACGCTATGACGCCGGAACAGGCACTCAAACAATATTTTGGCTATGACCAGTTCCGGCCCTATCAGGAGCAGGTGGTTCGGGCCATCCTCAGCCGCCGGGATGTGCTGGCGGTGATGCCCACCGGGGCAGGAAAATCCGTCTGCTATCAGCTCCCCGCCGTCATGCTGGATGGCATTACTCTGGTGATATCCCCACTCATCTCTCTGATGCAGGACCAGGTCCAGGCGCTCATCCAGTCAGGCATCCGTGCCGCCTGGCTCAACAGCACCCTGACTCCCCGGCAGCAGCAGCTGGCCCTGGAACGGGCCAGCCAGGGGGCCTATCAGATCATCTACGTCGCCCCGGAGCGTCTGAGCCTGCCCGCCTTTCGGTGCTTCGCCCAACAGTCCCCCATCTCCCTGGTGACGGTGGACGAGGCCCACTGCATCTCTCAGTGGGGCCACGATTTCCGCCCCAGCTATCTGGAGATCGCTGATTTTCTGGAGAGCCTGCCCCAGCGGCCTCCGGTGGCCGCTTTTACCGCCACCGCCACCCAGTCTGTCCGGGAGGATATCATCCGCTCTCTGGAGCTGAAAGACCCCCTCACCTTCGTCTCCGGCTTTGACCGCCCCAACCTGTATTTTGAGGTGCGGGAGTCCTCTCACCGGGACCAGGACGTGCTGGAGACGCTGGCCCGTTTCCCCGACCGCTCTGGCATCATCTACTGCCTTTCCCGGAAGAAGGTGGAGGATCTGTGCCAACTCCTGTGCGACAAAGGCTATCCCGCCACCCGGTACCACGCCGGTCTGGACCCTCAGGAGCGGCGTCAGAACCAGGAGGACTTTCTCTACGACCGGCGCACCATTATGGTGGCTACCAACGCCTTTGGTATGGGCATCGACAAATCCAACGTGGGCTTTGTCATCCACTGCGGGATGCCCGGCAACCCGGAGAGCTACTACCAGGAGGCGGGCCGAGCCGGCCGGGACGGCAGTCCTGCCCAATGCATCCTGCTCTTCCAGCGCCGGGACATCGCCACTAACCGCTACTTCATCGAGCAGGGAGAGGAGAACAGCGGCCTCACCCCGGAGCAGAGCCGACTGCTCCGGCAGCACGACCTCCAGCGTCTCCAGAAGATGGTACATTACTGCTCCACCCCCGACTGTCTCCGCCACACCCTTCTCTCTTACTTTGGGGAGCAGTCCCCCGACCGGTGCGGCAACTGCTCCAACTGTCTGGGCGGCCAGGCCCCGGAGGATGTGACTGCGGAGGGACGGCAGTTCGTCTACTGCGTGGCCCTTCTCTCCCGTGAGGGGCGGGCCTTTGGCTCCGGAGCAATCATCAAAATATTACTCGGCACGGAGGACCCCGCCATCGACTGGCTCCGGCCCCGGCGGCTGGATTGCTGGGGAGCGCTGGCGGGAAGCTCTCCGGCAAAGCTCCGCCGGGTGGCCGCCGCCCTGGAGGATCAGGGCTTTCTCCGCCGGACAGAGGGGGAGCATCCGGCGCTGGAGCTGACCCGGCAGGCCCCGTCTCTGGTTTCCGGCAAGGCCCATCTCATCATCAAGGCCCAGCCCACCAAAAAGGAGCGCCGCCAGGCACAGCCCCAGACCTCCGGCAGTCCGGACAGTCCCCTGTTCCCCATTCTCCGGGAGGTGCGCGCCCGGCTGGCCAAGGCGGAGTCCGTCCCCGCCTTTATCATCTTCAACGACGCCACCCTCCGGGAGCTGTGCCGGGTGCAGCCCCGGAACCGGGACGAATTTCTCCAGGTCAAGGGGGTAGGGGCAAAAAAGGCGGAGAAATATGCCGCTCCCTTTCTGGAGGCCATTCGTAATTATCAGCAAAATCCCTCTAAGGGGTGAACCATATGAAAAACACCACCCTCTGTTACATCCAGCGAGACGACGAATACCTGATGCTCCACCGCGTCAAAAAAGCCCACGACCTGAATCACGACAAATGGATCGGCGTGGGCGGCAAGTGCGAGGAGGACGAGAGCCCGGAGGAATGTCTGCTCCGGGAGTGCTGGGAGGAGACGGGCCTGACCCTCACCGACTACCGCTACCGGGGACTGGTCACCTTCGTCTCCGACGAGTGGGAAGGGGAGTATATGCACCTGTTCACCGCGGAGGGCTTCACCGGGACAGTCGGCCCCTGCAACGAGGGAGTGCTGGAGTGGATCGGCAGGAGCGACCTCCGCGCCCTCCCCATGTGGGAGGGGGACCACATCTTTCTCGACCTGCTGGAGACGGAGGCCCCCTTCTTCTCCCTCAAGCTGGAATACCAGGGCGACCGGCTGGTTCGCGCCGCCCTGGACGGGGAGGATCTGGAGCTGCCCTATCAGGGGGAGTTTTTGCTGGGTTGAGCCGAAAGGTACCGTTTTCCCCAGACAAGCCGCACAGCCGTACTGCCCCGACGAGGGCAGTACGGCTGTGGTTTTTCCGGGCTTCCGGCGGCAGGTAGGTTGAGAAGCATAAACTGGAAGTTAAACTACTCCCACACATCCAGCTTTCTGTTCTTATAATAAAATTCCCTGTCTTTATCATCAATCTCACGAATCACTTTACATGGGACACCATAAGCTACCACATTCGCAGGTATATCGTTCGTAACTACACTACCGGCTCCGATTACAGAATTATCACCTATTGTAATTCCAGGCATAATTTGAGCCCCGGAACCAATCCACACATTCTTCCCCACATGAATCGGCAGATTATAAACATAGTGATGTTCCCTCAAAATGGGCAGTATTG
>JAJBTD010000035.1 GCA_020861055.1 Clostridiales bacterium
AATGTGAAAAATTCAGGTAAAATCTGGCAGACGCTCATTCCCCCTGTTCCGCTCCTGCCACGCATTGCGCACATCTGCCATAGAAATAGCTCTCATGCCATTGGATTTGACACCCCAGCGTCTCGGAGGCGCTGGCATCCAGCGCCTCGTCATATTCCAGCTTCAAATCTGTGACCTGTCCGCAGTCGCTGCAAATCAGGTGGGGATGGGGCCGGGTGTTTCCGTCATACCGCTCTACCTGAAAGGGGAGGCGGCTGATCCTGCCCTCCTCCACCATCTGGTTCAGGTTTCGGTAGACCGTTCCCCGGCTCAGACCGGGACAGACCTCCTTCAATTCCTGGTAGACCGTCTCCGCCGTCGGGTGGAGCTTTGTTGCGCTGACATAGTCGTAAATCAGGTCGCGCTGTCGGGAATGCCGTCTTCTGACCACTGATAACGCCTCCTTATTCGCTTAGAGATTCTCTTAATAGGAATGATTCTATTTTATCATAGTATGGGAGCAATTGCAACAAAAATGTAGTCCAGCGCAGCCGACATACCTCTCTTCTTTTGCACCCCGTTGAAACAGCATCACCGGCCCAGGAATCGTCCTGAGCCGGTGTGATTGTCCACCAGTTTTTGTGCGTTAGCAGGTTCTCTTTCTGTAAAGCATTCTCGCCTCCCAGGGGCGGAACAGACTGCCCACTGCCTCAGGATAGTTTGACAGGAGCACCTCGGCGTTCTCCCAGCCCTCCGGCAGAGCGTACCTTGTCTGTTCTTCGCCAAAGCTGCAAACGACCAGCAGCTCCTCCTCCCCTGTGCGGCGCAGATAAGCGAAAATCTGTGGATCGTCCTCCGCCAAAAGGACAAAATCCCCTTCCACCAAAACGGGCAGCTTCTTGCGGAGCGCAATCAGCCTCCGGTAATAGTGGAACACGGAATTCTCGTCCGCCAGAGCAGCCGCCGCGTTGATCTCCCTGTAATTGGGATTCACCGGCATCCAGGGCGTTCCGGTCGTGAATCCGGCGGCAGGGCCATCGTTCCACTGCATGGGCGTCCGGGCGTTGTCCCGGCTCTTAGCATAGACAGAGGCCATGACCTCCCTCTCCGGAACACCTGCGGCGATCCGGGTGCGGTACAGGTTCAGCGTTTCCAGATCTCGATAATCCTCTATGGGCAGGCGGATATTGGTCATTCCCAATTCCTCTCCCTGATAGATATACGGCGTACCTTGCATTCCGTGGAGCATGGTGGCCAACATCTTGGCCGACTGTACCCGGTATTTCCCGTCGTCTCCCCAGCGGGAGACGATGCGAGGCAGGTCGTGGTTATCCAGGAACAGGCTGTTCCAGCCCCGGCCATGAAGCTCTGTCTGCCACCGGGCAAAGCTCCGCTTCATCTCTACAAAGGGGAGATCCATCAGATCCCATTTCTCTCCGCCAGGCTGTTGGTCCAGCTCCATCTGCTCAAACTGGAACACCATAGAGAGCTCACTGCCGTCTGGGGCGCTGTACAGCCTGGCCCGCTCCGGGTCTGCGCCCCACGCCTCTCCTACGGTGACGAGACAGCTCTTTTGGAATACGCTGGCACTCATCTCCCGGAGATATTCATGGAGCCGCGGGCCGTTGGCGGTGATATACCGGTCCGGCTCCTTGGCAATCTGATCCATCACATCCAGCCGAAAACCCTCCACCCCCTGCTCCACCCACCACAGGAGCATATCATACAGGCTTCGGCGCACCTCCGGATTCTCCCAGTTCAGGTCGGGCTGCTGGGGAGCGAACTGGTGGAAGTAGTATTGCTTCACGCCGGGAACCCAGTCCCAGGCAGCACCGCCGAAGGTGGCCCGCATATCGTTGGGGGGCTGGCCAGGTATACCGTCCCGCCAGACATAATAATCGTGATAGGGGTTGTCCCGGCTTTTACAGGCCTCCCGGAACCAGCGATGCTGGTCAGAGGTGTGGTTGAGCACCATATCCATAATAATGGAAATGCCCCGGCGTCTGGCCTCGCGAATCAGCGTCCGCATCTGCTCCATATCACCGAACATAGGGTCTATGGCACAATAGTCAGCCACATCATACCCATTATCCACCTGAGGGGAAGCATACACCGGGGAGAGCCAAATGCCGTCCACCCCCAGCTTCTCCAGGTAATCCAGCCTCCGGATGATCCCCTCCAGGTCGCCGATTCCGTCCCCATTGCTGTCCTGAAAGCTCTTGGGGTAGATCTGGTACAGAACTGCCTGCCTCCACCAGCCCGGTTTCGTTTTGTCCAACATGGTTATTCTCCTTTTCTTTCCGGGAACCGGTCACAGTCGGTTCCCCAGCTGCGAGGCGTATTCCGCCCGGAACTGGTCAAACGTTCCCGCGTCCAGGGCGTTCCGAATGGCCTCCATCAGATGGTTATAGAACCAGAGATTGTGTGTCACCGCCAGGCGCATGGCCAGCATCTCTTCCGCTTTGAACAGGTGGCGCAGATAGGCCCGGGAGTGGTTCCGGCAGGTGGGGCACTGGCACCCCTCCTCAATGGGCCGCTCGTCCAGCTTGTATTTTTCATTTTTGATGTTGATGGTGCCGCTCCAGGTAAACAGCTTGCCGTGTCGGGCGTTGCGGGCGGGCATGACGCAGTCGAAAAAGTCCACGCCCCTGGCCACTCCCTCGATGATGTTGGATGGCGTTCCCACTCCCATGAGATACCGGGGCTTGTCCTGGGGAAGATACGGCTCTACCGCGTCGATGATGTCGTACATGGTCTGGGTGCTCTCCCCCACCGCCAAGCCACCGATGCCCACGCCGGCATATCCCTCCATGGCAGAGATCTGTTTTGCGTGCCAGATACGCAGATCCGGGTAGGTACCGCCCTGGTTGATGGCAAAGAGCATCTGTCCCGGATTCACGCAGTCCGGCGCCGCCATCAGTTCCCTGCGCTTGGCCACACATCGCTCCAGCCAGCGCTGGGTTCGCTGGACAGACTGCTTCACATACTCGTAGGTAGAGGGATTTGCCACACACTCGTCAAAGGCCATGGCAACGTCGCTGCCCAGGTTGGCCTGGATGGTCATGGACTCCTCTGGTCCCATGAAAATATACCGGCCGTCCACATGGCTGTGAAAGGTGACGCCCTCCTCTTTAATATCCTTCCGCTTTGCCAGGGAGAACACCTGAAAGCCGCCGCTGTCTGTGAGTATGGGGCCGTTCCAGCCCATGAACCGGTGCAGGCCGCCCATGGCCTTCACCACCTGATCCCCTGGCCGGACGTGAAGATGGTAGGTGTTGGACAGCTCGATCTGGCAGCCCAATTGCTCCAGATCTCCAGCGTCCAGCGCCCCCTTGATTGCCCCCTGGGTGCCCACATTCATGAAGACCGGGGTCTGTACCGTACCGTGAGGGCAGGTGAACACACTCCGTCGGGCCTTTCCGTCCGTTTTGATGATTTGAAACATATCGTATTTCCCCGTCTCTGTCCTCCGAAGCCGGTAGAGTACCATATCCATTACTCCGGCTTCTATTGGAACATATTTCCAACTGAGTTTGCTTTCTCATCTGGACACATCTGATTTCCAGAAGAATCGTATCATACGATTCGACTGCTGTCAACGTTTGAACGGCAACCCAGGTGGAGGCGTCATCCGCCATGCAAGCGCAGCCTTATCATTGAGGCGAACAAAAAAAAAGCAGCAGACGCTCCGAAACGGAACGTCTGCTGCTTCATGTGTCTCAGCTTACGCTGCGTTCAGCGCTTAGAGCTGGGGACCGGCGGCGACCAGGCTCTTGCCCAGGTCGTTGGTCTGGTACTTGACAAAGTTCTTGATGAAGCGCTGGGCCAGATCCTTGGCCTTCTCCTCCCAGATGGAGGCGTCAGCATAGGTGTCCCGGGGGTCCAGGATGGCGGGATCAACGCCGGGCAGCTCGGTGGGAACCTCGAAGTTGAAGTAGGGGATCATCTTGGTGGGGGCGGACTTGATAGAGCCGTCCAGGATGGCGTCGATGATACCACGGGTGTCCTTGATGGAGATACGCTTGCCGGTGCCGTTCCAGCCGGTGTTGACCAGATAGGCCTTGGCGCCGCTCTTCTCCATGCGCTTGACCAGCTCCTCACCATACTTGGTGGGATGCAGCTCCAGGAAGGCCTGGCCGAAGCAGGCGGAGAAGGTGGGAGTGGGCTCGGTGATGCCCCGCTCGGTTCCGGCCAGCTTGG
>JAJBTD010000144.1 GCA_020861055.1 Clostridiales bacterium
TCCGGTACCTCATCCGGCAATCAGACCGGGGAGCCATGTCAGTAGATCAGGCATCGTATTCCTCCATACCGCAAAAACAGGGCAAAAAGCGTCCGCAGCAGCCGGGGAGATGCCCTGCGAAACAGCCGTCCGCCCAATGCGCCTCCCAGCCAGCCACCCAGCAGATAAGGCAGGGCCTGGAGCAAATTCCTCTCCCCCTGCCACCAGTAACTCGCCGTGGAGCCCAGGCAGAGAGGCAGAATAATTGCCACTGAGGAGGCAAAGGCCCGCTTTTCCTCCATTTTGAGCCACCGGAGCAGCAACGGGACCAAAATCATTCCGCCCCCGCCTCCAAACAGCCCATTGGCCGCTCCCGCCAGCGCTCCGGAGACAGCCCATTTCCAACGGTCTGTATTCTGCTGTATCTGAGCCAAAAAAATCCCTCCCCCGCCTCAGTTTGGCAGGGGAGGGACAAATTATGCATGGAGATTCGCTCAGGCCAGCGCGGTAGCCACATAATCGATGAAGGAGGTCGCGGTGGCTGCTGCTGCCTCAATGGACTCCTCTACCCAGGTGCTGTAGCGGTCGCTGCGAATGGCGCTGTCAGCATCAATCTGCCAGGAGTACAGGTCGCTGTAGCCGGTGAAGTAGACCACCCGGTAGCCGTGGAGAGTGGTATCCTGGACGATGTCATAGTCGCCCACCTCATGCTCGCTGTCGAACAGCCAGGCGTCCACCTCGTCGTTCTGGTCGCCCTTGTTTACGTCGGTATACTCGGTGGTGGAGCCGTCGGTGTTCTCCTCCGCCATGGTCAGGAAGTCCTCGGCGCTGCCGCCGTTCTCCTGCCACTCGTCTACCAGGGCCTCAGCCTCGGCCAGAGCGGTGTCGTAATCGTACTCGGTGGTGCTGGAGGAGTCGTCGTCATCGTCGCTCTCCACAGTATCCGCCTGGATGAGCATATTGTAGAAGCTGGGGGCGTAATACTCGTCCAGAGAGCGGCTGTCGAACCGGACGACGTAGTAGCCGCTGAGATACTCCTCATCGTTGGAGTCGGTGGAGGTGACCTCCACCTTGCCCACCTCGCCCTCGGTGCGCTCCTCATCCGTCACCCAGGTACCAAAGTTATAATAAGCAAGTGTGCTGGAGGAGAGTCCGCTGACGTCGCTGGCGCCCAACTCCTCTACCAGCGCTGCAATTGTGTCCTCGTCCCCGGATTCCAGCGCCTCCGCCAGAGCGTCGGCGTTGGCCTCCAGGGTCTCCTGGGCGGCGGCCAGCTCGTCCGCGTCAAAGTCCAGGGCGTTGCCGTCGTCGTCATACTCGGTGGTCAGGCCCAGGGAGATATAATAGCCCTCGTACTCGAAGTCGTCGAAGGAGGCGGCGTTCTCCTGATAATACTCGTCCATGTCATCCTCGGTGACCTCATAATTCTCCTGGAGGTAGGAGGCATAATCATAGGCGGTGTAGTATTCGGTGACAGCCCGCTTATAGGTGGAGACGGTCATATACTTGCCATAGCAGTAGGTCAGGTAGGTCCCCTGGTCTACGCCGTACTCGGCGGCGCTAGTCTTGAGGTCATCCAGTGCGGCGTCAATGTTCTCCTGCGCCTCATCGGAAATGGAATAATTGTTCGCCTTGGCATCGGCCAGCAGGGCGCCGATCTCGTCCAGAGTAGACTCCACATCGGTCAGGATGTAGTCGTACCACGTCATGCCGTCGCTGACCTCCTGCTCCTTCAGTCCGGTATCCGTATCCAGGCCATAATAGGAGGCGTAGGTGTAGAGGCTGCTATACTCATTGTAGAAGTAATAGTCGATATCGGTAACGCTGAAGCTCTCGCTGCCCACGGTGTAGGCGGGAGCGTACCGTTGGAACACGCCGGAATCCCAAATCAGCAGTGCGGCCACCAGCACCGCCACGACGATACCGATTGCGAGATAGAGCCGGCCCTTTTTCTTCCTGGCTGCTGCCTCCTCAGCCTCCTGACGGCGGCGGATGGACATGGAACCCAAATCATCCTGGGCTGCGGCTTTTGGTTGTTTTTTCTTGAATAGATTCATTGTGATCTTGCCCTCCTGTTTATTCCACCGGAAGTCAACCGCTTCCGACAAAACATACCTCCTGGATAATGCGGTGATGCCTGACCGCAGGAAACAGCCCGAAGGGCTGTTCAATGAAGATTATTATATACGATAAGCCGGAAAGATGCAAGAAAAAATAATGGAGATTGTATAAAAAGAGGGCGGGCGGGCCGTTCCGTCTGAGATTGGCCCTTTATTCTGAATCAGGGCTGAAAATACCGCACACACCAACGGCAGGCAGGCATAGAATGGGCCATCCCAGCATGAGAAAGGATGGTGGAAGATCAAAATGCGTCGTACACTGCAATTCTGGGTCGTAGGCGGCGATCTGCGCCAGGTGAAGCTGGCGCAGATGCTCCAGGAGGACGGCCACGCCGTCCAGACCTACGCTATGGAGCATCGTCCGGAGCCGGGGCTGCTGTCCGGCTCGGATACCGTCAAGGGCATTGAACAGGCGGACTGTGTCATCCTCCCGCTGCCGGTGACGGCGGAGCGGGGTATTCTGAACACGGCTCTCTCCGACCTGCGCATCCCTGTGGAGGAACTGCTGGGGGAGCTGTCCCCAGGGCAGCTGGTCTGTGCCGGACGGGCGACGCCCCAGATGCGCGTTCAGGCAGAACAGCGGCAGCTGATCCTCCGGGACTACTTTGAGCGGGAGGAGCTGGCGGTGGCCAACGCTGTCCCCACAGCGGAGGGGGCCATTCAGATCGCCATGGAGGAGCTGCCCACGACCCTGTACGGTCTCCGGGTGCTAGTCATCGGCTTTGGCCGCATTGGGAAGATACTGGCCCACCGGCTCCGGGGTCTGGGGGCACATGTCACCGTCTCCGCCCGGAAGTATGGAGACCTGGCCTGGATCGAGGCCTACGGCTACACCCCGGAGCATACCGCTCAGCTCACCGGCTGGCTGGGGAGCTATGACCTGGTCATCAATACCGTTCCCGCCCGTGTGCTGGGCATCCCTCAGCTGATGGATTTGAAGGAGGACTGTCTGGTGATCGATCTGGCCTCCAAGCCGGGAGGGGTAGACCGAAAGGCGGCGGCCCAGTTAGGCGTCAAGGTCATCTGGGCGCTGTCCCTACCCGGAAAGACCGCCCCGGCCACCTCCGGGAAAATCATCCGGGACACAGTCTATCACATTTTGCAGGAGCTGGAAGTATGAGACTGGAAGAGGCAAGGGTGGGATTCGCCATGTGCGGCTCCTACTGCACCCATGCACAGACGATCGCCGCCCTAGAGCAGTTGGCCCCTCAGTGCGGCTCAATCATCCCCATTCTGTCAGAGGAAAGCGGACGACAGGACACCCGCTTTGGGTCAAATCATGTCCTTCGGTCACAGCTGGAGTCCCTCTGTGGCCATCCGGTTCTGGACACCATCGTTCAGGTGGAGCCCATCGGCCCGAAGCATCTGCTGGATCTGCTCGTCATCGCCCCCTGCACTGGGAACACTCTGGGTAAGCTGGCGGCGGGCATCACCGACACCGCTATCACCATGGCGGCCAAGGCGCATCTGCGCAACGGCGGCCCTGTGTTGCTGGCTCCCTCCACCAACGACGGGCTGTCCGTCTCCCTGCGAAATCTGGGCGATCTGCTCAGCCGGAAGGGATACTATTGCGTCCCCTTCCGGCAGGACGATCCTGTAAAGAAGCCCAACTCTCTGGTTTCCCGGATGGATCTGATCCCGGACGCCGCCCGGAAGGCTCTGAAGGGAGAGCAGCTCCAGCCGGTGCTGCTGCCCTCTGCGGGGTAGTTTTCGGAAATTTTACCCTGTTTTCACTTAACAGGGAGCAGGTTCTGTGCTATACTAAACAGGCTACGACCCTGCGCCTTGCCTGAAAGAACAGAGGAGACGCAATTTGACCAAAGAAAAGGAGCGGACTCCCTTTGAAGCTGATCACCTTTGCCGTACCCTGCTACAATTCAGCGGAGTACATGGACCACTGCATTGAAACCCTGCTCACCGCCGGAGACGAGGCGGAGATCATCCTCATCGACGACGGCTCTACCGACGGCACCCCGGCCATCGCGGACCGCTACGCCCAGCAATATCCGGATATTGTCCGGGTCATTCACCAGCCCAACGGCGGCCATGGAGAGGGCGTCAACCAGGGCGTCCGCCACGCAGCCGGCGTTTACTACAAGGTGGTGGACTCGGACGACTGGGCGGATACCGACGCACTGAAACAGGTGATGGACACCCTTCGCACCTGGGTCAGCAACGGGACCGAGGTCGATCTGCTGATTTGCAACTACGTCTACGAGCACGTCCTGGACAATACCCGCCACGTCGTCCGCTATACCCATGTGTTTCCCGAAAACACCGTCTTTGGCTGGGAGGACGTTGGCCGCTGGAGCCCGTCGGAATATCTGCTGATGCACTCGGTATTCTACCGGACGCAGATGCTTCGGGACTGCGGGATGGAGCTGCCCAAGCACACCTTCTATGTAGACAATATCTTTGTCTATCAGCCCCTGCCCTGGGTCAAGACGATGTACTACATGAACCTGGACTTTTACCGCTACTTTATCGGCCGTCAGGACCAGAGCGTCAACGAGTCGGTCATGGTGCGCCGGGTAGACCAGCAGGTGAAGATCACCAAGATCATGTTGGACTGCTGCGATGTGATGAGTCTGCGCAGCGTCAACCACAAGCTGTATCAGTATATGTGCCGTTATCTCTCCATGATGATGACCATCTCCTCCATGTTCCTGCTCATCTCCGGCACCGAGGAGAATTACCAGGAAAAACAGGAGCTGTGGGCTTATCTAAAGGAGAAGGACATCAAGCTTTACCGCAAAATGCGCTACCGCTCCCTGTCCATGTTCTCCAACATCCCCGGCTATCAGGGACGAAAGATCAGCGTGGGTCTGTACCGCATCGCCCAGAAAATCTACAAATTCAACTGAACCAGAACCAATCGCGCCCCGTTCTCCCTTAAAATGGGAGAGCGGGGCGTTTTGTGCTCTCCCCCATCCAAAACGCCCCGTTCCCCCATCCCGGCTTAGACCGGTTTTTCCGCCGGACAGGTTTATACTCTCTCTCAGCGGGACAAACCGCTTTGTCCAACCGCCGGAGGAAATATCATGACCGTCATCTATGTGGATACCGTCTTTCTGCTCAACGGAGTGCTGGACGGCCTTCTTCTGCGCTCTGTGGCCGGGCTGGCGGCAGCCCCCTTCCGGCGGCTGCGGCTGCTGGCAGGCGGAGCCCTGGGGGGCGTCTATGCAGTGCTGGTCTTTCTCCCAGGGCTGGAGTGGCTGGCCTGGCCGGTCTGTCGGGTACTGTGGGGAGTGGTAATGACATTAACAGTCTTTGGGCGGCGGAAGGGCTGGCCCCGGCTGTTTCTCCTGCTGCTGGCCCTGTCCTGTGCGCTGGCGGGGGTACTGCTGTTGATTGCCCTTCTCTGGCCGACGGGTTTGACCTATCCCAGCGGCATCCCGGTCACTGGCCCGGACTGGAAGGCAATGCTCCTGGCAGGGGCGGTGTGCTACTGGCTGTGCTGCACGGCGCTTCGCCGGCTGGCCCCGGAGCAGGGGCGCCATCTGCTGCCGGTACGGCTGGAATGGGGAAATCGTCATGTCTGGCTGACCGCTCTGCAGGACACGGGGAACCTGCTCACCGACCCCGCCGGCTCCGGGACAGTGCTGGTGGTATTCTGGGAGACAGTGCGGCCGATGCTGCCCAAAGTGCCAGAGCTGAGGCGGGAGGACGTGGCCGACCCGGTGGAGGGCGTGCGCCGCATCGGTTCGGCCTGGGGCGTCGGACGGCTTCATCTACTGCCCTACCGTGGGGTAGGGATGCGCTCCGGACTTCTCCTGGCCGTCCGAGTGGACAGCGCCACCCTGGACGGGAGGAAGGTGGAGCGGCAGTTGGTAGCTCTGACCCCGGAGCCGTTTACAGGTGAAAGCTATCAGGGAATCATCGGAATCTGAATTTGGGAGGCAAGGCATATGACGGAACTGGGACAATGGTTGATGCTGGGATGGCAGCAGCTTGCAAGGGCAATCTGTCCGTCCGAAGGGCTGCACTACATCGGTGGAAGCGACGTGCTGCCTCCGCCCCTGGACCGGGAACAGGAGCGGGCGCTGCTCCTGAAAGTCCGGGACGGGGACCAGCAGGCCCGTTCCACCCTCATCGAACACAATCTGCGTCTGGTGGTCTATCTGGCCCGCCGGTTCGAGAATACGGGCGTCAATCTGGAGGATCTGATCTCCATCGGCACCATCGGTTTGGTCAAGGCGGTGAGTACCTTCAACACGGACAAGAACATCAAGCTGGCCACCTACGCTTCCCGGTGCATTGAGAATGAAATTCTTATGTACCTGCGAAAAACCGCCAACCAGAAGGGGGAGATCTCCTTTGACGAGCCGCTGAACACCGACTGGGACGGTAACGAGCTGCTTCTCTCCGACGTGCTGGGAACGGACAGCGACCTGGTCATTCGTCCTATGGAGGACGACGTAGACCGGCAGCTGCTGCGGCAGGCCCTGAGCAAGCTGGGAGAGCGAGAGCGTACCATCATCAATATGCGCTTTGGCCTGGGCGGACGCCGCACCTGCACCCAAAAGGAGGTAGCAGACCAAATGGGAATCTCTCAGTCCTACATCTCCCGCCTTGAAAAGCGCATTATCGCCCGGCTGCGCAAGGATATTGTTCAAATGGAGGGATAGGCGTCCTGGCTGCCCATATCTGACCGGAAGGGACGTTTCCCGCCCATTCTCTTCCGCATAGGAAAAACCTCCTCTGGAGATACTGAAAGCAGTATCACGGGAGGTTTTTCGTATGAACGGCAAGGTAGAGATCTGCGGCGTAAATACGTCCAAGCTGAGGGTGCTGAAAAGCGAGGAGATGACAGAGCTGCTCCGCCGGGTCAAGCAAGGTGACCAGCAGGCCCGGCAGGAGATGATCGAGGGGAATCTGCGGCTGGTGCTCTCCGTCATTCAGCGTTTTGCCGGACGGGGAGAGAACATGGACGACCTCTTTCAGGTTGGCTGTGTCGGTCTGGTAAAGGCAGTTGACCGGTTCGACTGCGACCAGTTCGAGGTGAAATTTTCCACCTACGGCGTCCCACTGATTCTGGGGGAGGTGCGGCGGTTCCTTCGGGATTCCTCCGCCCTCCGGGTCAGCCGCTCCATGCGGGACATGGCCTACCGGGTGCTTCAGGCCAGGGAGGAATTCACCAGGGAGCACCAGCGGGAGCCGTCCCTGGACGAGATCGCCAAAATCCTGGAGCTGAAGCGGGAGGACGTGGTCTTTGCCATGGACGCCATCTCTGACCCGGTGAGCCTGTATGAACCTATCTATTCCGACGGTGGAGATGCCGTATGCGTCATGGACCAGGTGAAGGACGAAAAAAACAACGACGAGCGCTGGCTGGAGCATCTGGCTCTCCGGGACGCCATGGAACGTCTCCCCGCCCGTGAGCGGCACATCCTGGAGCTGCGATTCTACCAGGGCAAAACCCAAATGGAGGTTTCCGCCGAGGTGGGCATCTCTCAGGCCCAGGTCTCCCGGTTGGAGAAGGGCGCTATCGGTCAGCTCCGGAAGAATATCACCTGACACCGGAAACAAAATGTGACCTGCCCTGTGGAGCGTACGGTTCAGACGTACAAATGCCGAAAATAAGTCCTGGGACGATGTCGTCCCAGGACTTATGAATTTTATGCTGCTTACAAGGCGTGCGGATTAATAATAGACCCAGGTTTCAGAACTGGCCTTGGAACTGACTCCAAGGACAGAGGTCGCATAGAAAAACTTGCCGGTGACTGCCGGGTCAGTGGGGTCATACTTTTTGCTCGTGGAGATTTTGCTCATGCACGGCACTCCAAATGCGCTGACACTCGACGTCTTGTAGAGGACCACCGGGATTCGGTGCGTCTTTCCGTAGCCATTCTTTGTCAAGTCCAAAATCAGGTACGCATAAATACACTGCATCCGGATACAGGACAAAGTATTATTTTTGTTGTTTGCCAGAGAGTTATAGCTTGAGGCACGCAGTGAATTTACATTCGTCTTATTATAGAGCACAGAATGGAAATAGCTTGGCAACCCACTAATACGAACTACATACTGCTCATAGCTGGAAGCGCTCGTCAGCCACCGGAAGCCTGAGCCTGCGGCCAGATACACACTGCTCGAATAGGCAGTTGTGTTCGACATGTTTCCTACGCTCTTCCATACCGCAGCCGGGATATCATAGGCCTTGGTATCGCTGTTATACAGGTAAATGGCCGTATAGCTGGGCGTACTGCCCTTAGTGCAGATGCAGGTGACAATTCTGCATTTCATGTCCCGATAGCTCTTTCCAAAATAGGCGTAAAGGTTGGTGACCAGTTCGCCGGAGGCCGGATCAAAGTAATATTTATAGGTGCTGCCGTTGCGCTTTTTATACTGCCAACCGGTGGCCAAGGTCCCGTCGGAGTTCACATAATACTGTTTCCCGTCCTTCTTCACCCACGTATTCCGCTCGCTGCCGGACCAGTAGAGAGTGAAGGTACCTCCCGTCTTGTCGTAGGTTCCCCGGAACGTGACCGTCTTTCCGTCCACCGTTGCTGTGGCAACCGGAACCACACAGTACCAATAGATGGTCTTATTACTGGTGATAGTGGTATCTGTATAGCTATTGGTGGTGACAGTGGCAAGTTTTGTCCAAGAGCTCTCAGAGTTCTTGCGACGGTACACGATGTAAGAGGAGGCTCCGGTTTCCTTACTCCAAGTAATCTTTGTGCCGCTGGAGGAGGGCTGACCGACAGTCAAATTCTCCGGCATGGGCAGGTAGATGCAAAAGCTGCCGCTGGTATTGTAGTAGCTCAAGCTTGCCTTGGAGGAGTCGAACGCCCGGACGGTGTAATAGCAGGTGGTTCCGGCTGACAGACTGGTTACAGAGGTGTCCAAATAAGTAATCGTAGAGCCGCTGGTAACCGTAG
The DNA here is from genome assembly GCA_020861055.1 of Clostridiales bacterium. Taxonomy (GTDB): domain Bacteria; phylum Bacillota; class Clostridia; order Oscillospirales; family Oscillospiraceae; genus Onthomonas. The sequence continues at coordinate 8,984 of JAJBTD010000144.1, forward strand.
CAATCCTGCTCCAATGGGCAGAGGTGGACGTCTTGCGATAGATATAGTAGCCAGCCGCCCCACTCACCTTCTCCCAGGTGACCTTGATGCCGTTGGTGCTGGATGTATTGTTTGCCAGGGTAGTGGGAATCACAGGGGTAGTCAAATAGACGTAAGAGGCCGCAACATAGCCGCTCCACAAATTATTGCTCGCAGTGGACCCGCTTGGCGATCCCGTGCCGTAATAGGCTCGGACGGCATAATAGTAGGTCTTGCCACTGGTCAGGTTGGAGCTGGAATCCACATAGCTGGTGGTGCTGTTGCCGGTAATATTGGTCACAGTGACCCAGGAGCCGCCGGAAACCTTTCGGTAAATCCGGTAGCCGGTAGCCGTGCTGTCCTCGGTCCAGGACACCTTAAGCCCACTCGACACAGAGGTCACAGTGGCCGTGGGTGCCGCATGATAGACAACTGCGGAGGACGATCGATATGCGCTCCAGACGATCGTCTTAGAAGCGTCTGTACCATAAGCCCTGACTGTATAGTAGTAGGTGACGTTTGCCTGGGCGGCGGTGTCCAGATAACTGGTCGTTGAATTGCCAGTAAGATTCGATGCGATTGTCTTCCAAGCACCGGTAGTGGAGGTCCGGCGGTAAACTCGATAGCCGACTGCACCGGAAACCTTGCTCCAGGTGACCTGCATTCCGCTACCTGTGCTGTAAATGCTCCCCATCGTTGGTGTTGCCAGGTAGTACAGCGCAGAGGAACTCTTATAGCCGCTCCAGTCACCGTCTTTATAACTCTTGCTCCCGGTGATATTGCTGCCATAATAGGCCCGGACGGTATAATAATAGGTTTTGCCACTGGTGGCCCCAGTATCAGTGTAGGAACTGGTCGTTCCGCTGGTCAGATTTTCCACTATAGTCCAGGAACCGCCGGATACCTTTCGGAAGATGCGATAGCCTGTAGCGGCGCTGTCCACCGTCCAGGTCACCTTGACACCGGTCGACGCCGCGCTCACTGTGACGGTTGGCGTGCCATAATAGGTGACGGCTGCATCCGGTGTATAATAGCTGCTCCAGTAACCGTCTTCGTAACTCTTACTCGCGCTGATGCTGCTGCCGTAATAGGCCCGGACCGTGTAATAGTACGTGTCTCCCGCTTTTGCGCCGGTATCCAGATAGCTTGTGGTAGAGCCGCTGGTGATTGTGGCAATTGTAGTCCACCCGCCGGAGGTGGAGGCTCTTCTGAACACCCGATAGCCGGTTGCCCCTGTCATTTTACTCCAGACGATGTGCAAACCGCTGTTATCCGTATAGTGGGCGCCAAGGGTCGGTGCCGCCAAATAGTATACGCTGGCAGTATCGGAGGCTCCGCTCCAGACATTGACGGTGTAATCCTCCCGCTCGGAGGACCCGTCTCCAAAATAGGCCCGGACAGCGTACAGATAGGTCGTTTTGCTGACCGCACTGCTATCCACATAGGAGGTCGTCTCGCCGCTGTCCACGTCGCCGACCGCTGTCCAATCAGAGCTGCCAGATTTCTGCCGGAGGACTTGGTAACCAGTAGCGCCGCTGACGCTGCTCCAGGAAACCTTAACGCCGCCCGCCGCATTGGCCGCCTTAACATCAGTCGGCGTGTTGTAGCGGGTATAGGTCACAGCGCTACTTTCGGATGTCTCACCGTCGGACAGGACAGCGGCCACATAGTAGGAATAGGTCGTGCCGACAGCAGTAGCTGTGGTGTCGGTATAGGTGGTGTCGGTGATACCGGAGGCCAATTCCGTCCAATTTTCTTCGGAGTCAGTCATCCGATAGACCGTATAGCTCTCAGCGTCGGAAATCTCGGACCAGGTGAGCGTTGGACTTGTACCGTCGCTGCTCTGGGTCAGGCTGATGTCGGTCACGGTGACTTCCTCTCCATCATCATAGGCAGCCACCGCTACAGCATAGTAGCCAGTATACAGGCCGTTGTCCTGGCCGTCCACATTGAAAGCGAAGAGGTAGTCCGGGTGCTCTGTGGCATCCTCGTCCTTGTAGTTTACATAGACCTCCTCGGCGGAGTACACGGCGGCATCCTCATCCACATCGCTGATGGAGGCCGCAGCCGCAGTAGTAGGCGTGCTGGTCAGGTTCAGGAACCGGTCAGAGGAGATGTACAGTTCCTCATCATTCTGGAGCTCACCCTTCTCATAGTAGAAGTAGTAGGGGGTGTTCAGCATCTTCTCCTCATCCGTTTCATTGTAGTCATAAAAGGCTACAATGCCGGTATAGGAGGTGTTTACATTGGCATTCTTTCCCTCTGTCAGATAGCTGGTAACACAGACCACCAGCTTCTCTGGAGCGTTGTAGTTTCCGTCACTGTTAATGTAGACAGTTTCTTCCCCGCTGTCGGCAGACGCCTCACCGGTATCGTCCCCCGATGCAGCATCGTCAGAGGCCCCGTCTGATGCCTCCTGGATACCGCTATCATCAAACGGATTAGAGGAATCAGAGGTGCTGGCTACTTCGTCAGCCTGTGCGCTGATCTCTGCCGCTGAGGCCGGGTAGGCCATCAGCATGACCAAAGCCAGAAGCAAGCTGACGGAACGGATGAAAATGGGGTGTTTCATAATAGATACTCCTTCTCCTGTTCTTCTGCATTTCTTCATCATTTATGGTTCATTACCATTGTGTGGAATAGGTGCGGACCCGATAGACCGCTCCCAGGCTCTCACAGATCTGGCGACAGACCTCGATCTCCTCAGGAGGGATGGTATCTACCACGGTCATAATGACTTTGGGGACATATTGGACCGCCTCCCTGGTGAAGTCCAGCATCGCCTGGAAGCTGGCCTCTCCATAACGGGAGCGGCAGGTCTCCTGATAGGCCGCTGCCGTGGCCCGGTTCAGGGAGATGGACAGAATGTCAAATTTTCCGGCAAACAGGCGGGCGGTGGGCTTTCCGTGAATGAGATCGCTGTGCCCGTTGGTGTCCATGCGGATGGGAATGGAGGAATCCCCCTTCACCCGCTCCGCCACCCAGAGGATGTCCTCCAGGCGGTAGGTCGGCTCTCCATAGCCGCAAAAGACCAGCTCCCGGTATTGGTTCAGATCCCGACGCTGAATGTCCGCCAGGATTTCCTCCTTAGACGGCTCCCGCTCCAGCCAAAGGGAACCGGAGTCCCCTACCCGGTCTCCGGTCGTGCGCAGGCAAAAGGCGCAGGCACAGTCACAGCGGTTGGTGGTGTTTACATAGAGATTGTCTCCATAGGCATAGGTGATGGTCAATGGTTCACACCTTGCTTTGCATCAGGTTACAGGGAAGGCCCCTCGATGTGGAAGAACCGCTTCCCGTTTTCAGTGGTGATCCGGGCAACTTCCTCCAAGGGCAGACCCTTGATCTCCGCCAGCCGTTGGGCCACCTGGTACACCCGGAGGGAGGAATTTCGCCGGTGCTTTTTGTCCTCCGGACGGCGGGGATAGGGAATCATGTAGGGGGAATCCGTCTCGATCATGATATGCTCCAGCGGAATCGCCGCCGCTACCTCCGGGGGGCGCTTGGCGTTGGGAAAGGTGAGCGCCCCGGTAAAGGAGATCATCCAGCCCCGGTCCACCAGCTCTTTGGCCTGCTCCACGCTGCCGGAGTAGCAGTGAAAGACGCCCCGGACGTTAGGAAAGGCCCGGACCATTTCCATGGCGTCCCCATGGGCCTCACGGTCATGGAAGATGATAGGAATATCCAATTCCTCCGCCAGAGCCATCTGCCGAGCCAGGCCCGCCTTCTGCGCCTCATGGTCGGCGTAGTCCTTCCAATAGTAGTCCAGCCCCACCTCGCCGATGGCCTTCACCTTAGGGTCAGCAGCCAGTGTGCGAAGGGCGTCCAGACTGCTGTCGGTGAGCTTCTCGATATCGGATGGGTGAAAACCCACCGCGGCATAGACATGGGGCCAGGCATGAGCATAGGAAACCGCCGCCTGGGAGCTTTCCATCTCACAGCCCGGATTCAAAACCAGTTCCACCCCCGCCTGGGGCAGAGCGTCCAGCAACGCCTCCCGGTCAGTGCGGAAAGCGCTGCTGTCATAGTGGGCATGGGTATCAAAGTACATGGATATCCTCCATCTCTCGTTCCGCTGTTGAGAGCGATGGTGAGAGATGATAATAGTATAACTGATTCAGGAAGAAATTGCAAGGAATCCTCCGCTCTTTTTTGCCTTTCCAGAAAAGATTCACATTTGTTTAGGTACGGTTGGAATTTTTAAGCGTTCTCACCTGTCTGCTCCGCCTTTTTCCGGTGCAGGCGCTTGCTGTGCCGGGAGAATTTTGTTTGCCCTCTGCTGCAGAAGATGATACAATGTAAATGAAAAACGGCCGGATATCGCTTCGGCTTGGAGAGGGAGAAGCGAAGATGAAAAAAATACTTGCCCTGCTTCTGGTCCTGCTGCTGGTGTGTTCCGGCTGTAGCCAGGGAACCATTGACGAGACGCAGACGGCAGAGGATACCGACTCCTCCGCCGTCGAAGCGGACAGCTCCGAGGCGGAGACGGACGACGCAGACGCCGCTGCCCAGGACCGGGCAGATCAGGCCGCCCAGGAAGCCGCCCAGGCTGTGGAGGAGGAGAGCGCCGCCCAGGAGACAGAGACGGAGGTGGAGTCAGAGTCCGTCCAGCCAGACGAAGAGGAGGCTGTGGAGGAGAGCGCTTCCCTTCTGATCTGTATCGACGCCGGGCATCAGAGCAAGGCCAACACAGACAAGGAGCCCATCGGCCCCGGCTCCTCCACCACCAAGACGAAGGTGGCCGGCGGGACCCACGGAACCACCACCGGGCTGTATGAGTATGAGCTGACCCTGGAAATCTCTCTGAAGCTTCAGACGGAGCTGGAGAGCCGGGGCTACGAGGTGCTGATGGTGCGGACGGAGAACGACGTGGACATCAGCAACGCCGAGCGGAGCCAGATCGCCAACGAGGCGGGGGCGGATGCCTTTATCCGGGTACACGCCAACGGCTCGGAAAACAGCTCCGCCAGCGGGGCCATGACCATCTGCCAGACCGCCTCCAATCCCTATAATGGCGACCTCTACGAGCAGTCCCGGGCGCTGTCCGAGGCGGTACTGGACGCTCTGGTGGCCGCCACCGGCTGCAAAAAGGAGTACGTCTGGGAGACGGACACCATGACCGGCATCAACTGGTGCCAGGTGCCGGTGACCATCGTGGAGGTTGGCTATATGACCAATCCCACTGAGGACAAGCTCATGGCTACCGACGAGTACCAGGAGAAAATCGCCTCCGGCATCGCCGACGGCATCGACGCCTACTTTGCCGACCAGGGCATCTCCGTCTCAGCGGATGAGACGGAGTCTGAGGTGGATACCGTCGCCGCCGATACGCAATGATAAAAATGATAAAATTGAGCCGGCCCCCATGCAATAGCGCACGAGGGCCGGTTTTCCTGTTCGGGGATGTCTTTTCACTTTTGCTTTTTGGAGAGGTTGAGGTGGGGCAGCTTTCCTGTCCCGTATTTGTCCTCAAAATTGGCCCAGACGAAGTTGAACACATTCCCCATAATGAGGATATTGCTGCACAAAAATAGCCAGACCAGCAGAATGATCACCGATGCCAAGGAGCCATATACCGTAGTATACCGACCGGAGGCAGTGATGAACTGGGAGAAAATCAGGGTGGCCACCACCAGAATGACGGAGGTCAGCAGAGCGCCGGGGCAGATGGTGTGCTTGTGCCGGGGGGTACGGGCAGTGATCCGGTAGACCAGGGACAGAAACAGGAAGATAATGGCAAAGGGCATTACGATCTGGATCAGCCGCCAGCCGTAGTGGAGCACAGGAGCGTCCAGCAGCACCCGAACCACATCCAGCAGCCAGTCGCCCAGCAGCACGATGAGCAGTGCGCCATAGATCATGGTGAGCATTCCCAGGGACATGAGAATGGAAAAAAGCACACCCACTACACCGCCTCTGACCCGTTCGCCAAAGATCTCGCCGAAGATGTCCATCAGCCCCCGGAAGGCCGCCGAGGAGGCGGTCAGCGTCATGATAATGCCGCCGCTGAGAAGGGCAGCACTCTGATTTTCGCTCACATAAGCCAGATAGTCCTCCAGAATGGCGCCGATGGTGGAAGGAACCGCCTCCAGAATGCGGTTGAGCACATCAGAACCTTCGATGGGCAGCATACCCAGGATGGTGGAGATAATCATCAGCACAGGAAAGACGCTCAGCAACATATAGTAGGCCAGCTGCGCACTGGCCCGGGAGATGCGCTTGTTCAGATAAATATGCACCAACTCCATGCCGAATTGTACCGCAGTCTTATCCTTCCACTTGCTCAATGCGTCCTTCCCCCTTTCCACGCCATTTTCTGTTCCGGCATATCATATGATATGAGATCCGTTTACCAAAAAACCGTCTGCTTTTGGCAGACGGTTTGGTGCAGTACCAGTTTATCACAATCAGCCCTGGATAGCATTCAGCCTGATAGTCATCTGGCTCTTTTTGTTTGCAGCCTTGTTCTTGTGAATCAGGCCCTTGGCGGCAGCCTTGTCCACAGTCTTCACGGCAGCTTTGTAGGCGCTATCAGCCTCGCTGCGGTTGCCATCAGCCACGGCGGCATCAAACTTTTTCAGGGAAGTCTTCATGGCGGACTTTGCGGCCTTGTTCTGCATGGCCTTGGTCTCATTCACCTTGACACGCTTCTTGGCAGACTTAATATTCGGCAAACCAAACACCTCCTCTAATAGCAAGTTGTACACGAACCCTGTGCGATTATGTATTCTATCATCTCTGCCGGGAAAAAGCAACTGTTTTTTCGGAAAATTTTTCGATGTATCTCATTTGCTTTTGCTCAGTGCCACAGGCCTTCGCATATTTTTCCAGGCGATCCCGTCCTATGAAAGCTTCAGCGGGATACGCTTCTTCCCCGCCTGGGCCAGCCGGGGAATATCCCCTACTCCGTCCAGGACGATGGAAGGCCGGTAGGCGTAGGTCTTGACCGTTTCCGGCGTGGAGCAGCCGGAGAGCACCAGAACGGTGGACATACCGCTCTCCAGACCGGAGATCACGTCGGTATCCATCCGGTCGCCCACCATGACAGCGTCCTCCGAGTGGCAGTGGAGCAGCCGCAGTCCGGTACGCATCATCAGGGGATTGGGCTTGCCGCAGAAGTAGGCCTGAGTGCCGGTGGCCATCTCGATGGGGGCGATCAGCGCCCGACAGGCGGGGGCGATGCCGTTTTCGATGGGACCGGACACGTCCGAATTGGCCCCGATGAGCTTTGCTCCGGCCATGACCAGATTCGTCGCCTTGGTCAGGGAGTCCAGAGAGTAGGTGCGGCCCTCCCCCACCACGACATAGTCCGGGTTCACGTCGTTCATGGTAATGCCCGCATCATACAGAGCGTTGAGCAGCCCCGCCTCGCCGATGACATAGGCGGAGCAGCCGGGGGCCTGCTCCTTCAAAAAGGCGGCGGTGGCCAGGGCGCTGGTATAGAAATGCTCCTCCGGCACATCCAGCCCCATCCGGGCCAGCTTCTGATGCAGCTCACGAGGGGTATAGCCGCTGTTGTTGGTCAGGAACAGATACTCCTTTTTCTCCTCCTGAAGCCACTGGATAAACTCCGCCACCCCAGGCAGCACCTGGTTGCCGTGGTAGATGACGCCGTCCATATCGCATATAAAACCGGTCTTACGGTTGAAATCAAGGTTGTTTGCGTTTTCCTGCATATAAGAAATAACTCCTGTTCAAATCAAATCTTCGGACCGCCTCTTGGCTGTCCGTGGGCTACTGTAGCACACGAAAGACTGTTTGTCTACCCCATAATTGTAAAATCTATGGTGCATTTTGACCAAAAATAGGGCCATATCCCCGGATATACAGCAATTCAAGATCCTTTGCGTCGAACAGAAGAACGTCCTTTCCGTTTCCGGCTCAGACGAATTTCTTTTTCTTCAGCGCCTGATAAACACGCTCTGTATTCTCTGGCCTCCCGCTCTGGCTCCTGGCAGGGAGCCAGTAAATACGTCCAAACGACGCCCCCGGCGCAGCATCGCAACTGCGCCGGGGGCGTCGTTGAAATGGGTCACAGCCTGGTGATATCCACCGGGACGATCTGTTCGCTGTGGCCCTCCTTCCGGGCGGTGAGGATGGCCCGGCAGGTGTCCGTGCTGGTCAGGCAGAGGACGGAGTGCTCCACGGCGGCTCGGCGGATGCGCCAGCCGTCCCCGTCCTCCCGCTGAGTGCGGCGGGGGGTGTTCAAAATCATGTCCACCACCCCGGACTGAATCATATCCAGAATGTTAGGATGTCCGTGGCCCAGGCGGTGGATGAAGCGCACCGGCACATCCCGCTCGGTCAGGTAATCATAGGTGCCCTGAGTGGCGTACAGCTCCATGCCCAGCTCCACCATCTCACGGGCCAACTCCAGGGTCTCCGCCTTGTCCTCGTCCTTCACCGTCAGAATGACCCGGCTGCCCTTCTTGGGCACCTTCATGTTGGCGCCCTTGAAGGCCTTGAGCAGCGCCTGGGGGAAGCTGTCCGCCAGGCCCAGGCACTCGCCGGTGGACTTCATCTCCGGCCCCAGGTTGGTGTCCACATCGGTGAGCTTTTCAAAGGAGAACACCGGCATTTTCACGGCGTAGTACCGCCCCTCTGGGTAGATGTCCACCCCGTAGCCCAGATCCTTCAGCTTGGCACCCAGCATGACCTTGGTGGCCAGATCGATGATGGGCACCCCCGTCACCTTGGAGATATAGGGGATGGTGCGGGAGGAGCGGGGATTGGCCTCAATGATATAGACCTCGTCGTGGTAGATGATGAACTGGACGTTGATCAGGCCGATGACCCCCAGGTGCTTTGCCAGATCTCTGGTATAGCGCAGGATGGTCTGCTTGTGCTTCTCCGCCACGTTCAGCGGGGGATAGACGGAGATGGAGTCCCCGGAGTGGATACCCGCTCGCTCCACATGCTCCATAATGCCGGGGATAAGGATGTCCTCCCCGTCAAAGACGCCGTCCACCTCTACCTCCCGGCCCATGAGGTACTTGTCCACCAGAATGGGGTGCTCCTGGGCGGTCATGTTGATGATGCGCATAAAGTCCCGGATGTTGTCATCGTTGTAGGCGATCTCCATCCCCTGTCCCCCCAGGACATAGGAGGGGCGCACCAGGACAGGATAGCCCACCTGGTTGGCGGCAGCGATAGCCTCCTCGGTGGTGTAGATGGTGTGGCCCGCCGCACGGGGGATACCGCAGAGGTTCAAAATCTCGTCGAACCGCTCCCGGTCCTCGGCAGCGTCCACCCCGTCGGCGCTGGTGCCCAGAATGGGCAGTCCCATGTCCGCCAGAGTCTTGGCCAGCTTGATGGCGGTCTGGCCGCCAAACTGCACCACAGCGCCCCAGGGCTTTTCCAGCTCCACGATCTGCTCCACATCCTCCGGGGTGAGCGGTTCAAAGTAGAGCCGGTCAGCGATGTCGAAGTCGGTGGAGACGGTTTCCGGGTTGTTGTTGACGATGATTGTCTCGCATCCCAGCCGCTTCAGCGCCCAGACGGAGTGGACGGAGCAGTAGTCGAACTCGATGCCCTGTCCGATACGGATGGGGCCGGAGCCCAGCACCAGCACCTTCCGCTTGCCGTTGTCCACCGGGACAGACTCGTTTTCGATGTCGTAGGTGGAGTAGTAATAGGGGGTCTGTGCGTCGAACTCTGCGGCGCAGGTGTCCACCATTTTATAAGTGGGCTGGATGCCGTACTTCCGCCGCAGCTCCCGGATATCGATCCGGGTGACGCCGCACAGCTCCGCGATAAAGGAGTCGGCAAAGCCCACCTCCTTGGCAAAGCGTAGGGTCTTTGCGTCCGGGATGCCCTGGGAGAGACGGTTCTCCAGATTGACGATGGTGCCGATCCGGTCGATGAACCAGATGTCGATCTTAGTGATCCGGTTGATCTCCTCCGGAGTGATGCCCCGGCGCAGGGCCTCCGCCACCACGAAAATGCGCTCGTCGTCGATGTCGGAGAGCTTGTCCCAGATCTTCTTGGTGCTCATGGCCTGGAGCTTGGGCAGTTTCAGAGAGTGAACGTTCAGCTCCAGGGAGCGGATGGCCTTGAGCAGCGCGTTGGCAAAGCTGTTGCCGATGGCCATGACCTCGCCGGTGGCCTTCATCTGAGTGCCCAGGGTGCGCTTGGCGGTGGTGAACTTGTCAAAGGGCAGCCGTGGCAGCTTCATGACGCAGTAGTCCAGCGTCGGCTCAAAGCAGGCGGTGGTCTTGCCGGTCACGGCGTTGGGGATCTCGTCCAGGGTGTAGCCCAGGGCGATCTTGGCGGCCACCTTGGCGATGGGGTAGCCCGTGGCCTTGGAGGCCAGAGCGGAGGAGCGGGACACACGGGGGTTGACCTCGATGACGGCGTACTCGTAGGACTCCGGATTCAGGGCAAACTGGCAGTTGCAGCCCCCCTCGATCTCCAGGGCGGAGATGATGTCCAGCGCCGCCGTCCGCAGCATCTGATACTCCTTGTTTGCCAGGGTCTGGGTGGGGGCGATAACGATGGAGTCGCCGGTATGGACGCCCACCGGGTCCAGGTTCTCCATAGAGCAGATGGTAATGACGTTGCCCGCCGAGTCCCGCATAACCTCGAACTCGATCTCCTTCCAGCCGGAGATGCACCGCTCGATAAGCACCTCTCCCACTCTGGACAGGGAGATGCCCCGGTCTGCGATCTCCCGGAGCATGACCTCGTCATAGGCGATGCCGCCGCCGGTACCGCCCAGGGTGTAGGCGGGACGGACGATGACGGGGTAGCCGATCTCGTTGGTAAAGTCCACGGCGTCCTCCACCGTGGTCACCACCTTGGAGACGATGCAGGGCTGACCGATAGACTCCATGGTATCCTTGAAGCCCTGACGGTCCTCCGCCTTGCGGATGGAGTCGGCGCTGGTGCCCAGAAGGCGGACACCGTATTTTTCCAGCGTGCCGTCCTCCGTCAGATTCATGGCAAGATTCAGGCCGATCTGCCCGCCCAGGGTGGGGAGCAGAGCGTCCGGGCGCTCCTTTTCAATGACCGCCGCCAGGGTGTAGACGTTCAGCGGCTCGATATAGACGTGGTCAGCCACATCCTTGTCAGTCATAATGGTGGCGGGGTTGGAGTTGACCAGCACCACCTCCAGGCCCTCCTCCTTCAGCGCGCGGCAGGCCTGGGTCCCGGCATAGTCAAACTCCGCCGCCTGTCCAATGACGATGGGGCCGGAGCCAATGACCAGTACTTTTTTCAGCGTTGCATCCTTCGGCATCTCACTCCGCCTCCTTCTTCTGCTGCTCTACCACGTCCAGGAACGAACGGAACAGATAGTCCGTGTCCACCGGGCCGGGGGAGGCCTCCGGGTGGAACTGCACGGTAAAGACGGGCTTCTGCTTGTACCGCTGGCGCTCCAGACTGCCGTAGTTGACGTTGACGTGGCTGATCTCAGCGATCTCCGGGTCGATGGATTCCGCCTCGATGACGTAGCCGTGGTTCTGGCTGGTGATATAGCACCGGTTCCGGGCCAGGTCCTTTACGGGATGGTTGGCCCCCCGGTGGCCGAAGCGCATCTTCCGGCTCCTGGCGCCGGTGGCCAGGGCCATGAGCTGATGCCCCAGGCAGACGGCAAAGATGGGCGTCCCGGACTCATAGAGCCTGCGCACCTGGGGGATAATATCCACGCAGTCCGCCGGGTCGCCGGGGCCGTTGGAGAGCATGATGCCGTCATAGCCCTCCGCCAGCACCGTTTCCGCCGGGGTGTGGGCGGGGTAGATGGTCAAATCGCAACCGTAGTGGAGCAGGCGGTTGGCCATGTTCCGCTTCTCGCCGAAGTCGTAGAGGGCGATACGGGGACCGTCACCGGGAATATGGGTGACCTCCTTGCAGGTGACCCGCTCCACCGTGCCCTGAACGCGATAGGCGTGCATCTGTTCCATGAGCGCGTCCAGATCGTAGTGCTCCCGGCAGGTGATGACCCCGTTCATGACCCCCTGGATGCGGAGGATGCGGGTCAGGGCGCGGGTATCGATGTCCTGGATGCCGGTGATGCCGTGGCGAATCAGATAGTCGTTCAGGGTGCTGGTGCAGCGGAAGTTGCTGCCCCTGGGGGCTAGGTGCCGGATAATCAGCGCCTCCGCCCAGGGGTGCTCCGACTCGTCGTCCTCGTCGTTGGTCCCGTAGTTGCCGATGAGGGGATAGGTCATCACCACCCCCTGCCCCGCATAGGACGGGTCGGTGAGAATCTCCTGATAGCCCACCATGGAGGTGTTAAACACCATCTCACAGACTACGTCCTCTGTGCTGCCGATGCTCTCTCCCTCAAAGACTGCACCGTTTTCCAGAATCAGAGTCGCTTTCATGCATCAAATCCACCTTTCCGCTCTTTGGGCGGTGAAGCCCATGCGCACGCCGTTGTGCCTTTGAAAAAAGAGAGCCATCCCCCGCGCAAGGGGGCACCTTGACGTTCGGCTGACTCTCTTGTTTTATTCGTTCCCGAAGGGAGCGCCATGCAGAGCGCCCCCATCGCAGATTTACAGCAATGACAGCATATCACAATTCGCCCCGGCTTACAAGCGGCGAAAAATGTTTCTGCGGTTTGTCCAAAACCACCCCGCATATTTTTTCGTCGGTTGTCCACAATAACGGTGAAAATTTGTAAGGTGCGCTGACTTTTTGTATTTTTATTCATTATATACGGGAGAAAATGAATATGATCGTCGCTTTTATCCGAACCGTCGTCCTATATCTGCTCATCATCGCCGGGATTCGGGTGATGGGCAAAAAGCAGGTGGGGGAGCTGGAGCCCACCGAGCTGGTGCTGGCCATGCTCATCTCCGACCTGGCCGCCGTGCCCATGCAGGACTTCGGCATCCCCCTGCTCTTCGGAGTGGTCCCCATTATCACCCTGCTGTGCCTGACCATGATCCTCTCCGTTCTCACCATGAAGAGCCGGCGGCTCCGGCTCCTGCTCTGCGGAAGGCCCAGCATCCTTGTGGAGAAGGGGAAAATCCTCCAAAGCGAACTGTCCCGGAACCGCATGACGCCGGAGGAGCTGCTGGAGGAGCTGCGGCTCCAGGGGATCACCGACCTGTCCCTGGTGCGGTATGCCATTCTGGAGACCGGCGGGCGCATCTCCGCTCTGCTCTATGCCGATCAGCAGCCGGCCACCGCCCGGCAGCTCTCCCTGGCCCCGGAGGAGCCGGGTCTGCCCCTGACGGTCATCGAGGACGGACATGTCCGCCATGAGAATCTCCGGAGGCGGGGACTGAACCTGGCCTGGCTGGAGAAGGAGCTGTCCCGGCAGGGCGTCCCATCAGCGAAGGAGGTCTATCTGATGACGGTGGACGAGAATCTGGGGGTCTATCTGGCCCGGAAGGAGGGTAAAAAATGAGGCGGCTGTCTGTCTCTGTGGCTATTCTGCTGCTGCTCTTTGGAGCGGGGCTGTGGAACATTCATCTGCTGGAGGGCGTCTCCGGGCGCATCGCCTCTCAGCTGGAGCACGCCGAGGCACTGGCGGAAACCGGGGACTGGGACGGAGCGGAGGAGCTGACCCAGGCGGCCAAGGACGAATGGGAGGCTGCCGCCACCTACCTCTATGTGGTCCTCCGGCACGACTACACCGACGAGGTGAACACCGGCTTTTACGAGGTGCTGGAGCTGCTCCAGTGGCAGGAGACCCCGGAATACGCCGCCGCCAACGGGGAGCTGGTCGCTCAGGTAGAGCATTTGAGCGAGGCGGAGCGGCTGACCTGGAAAAATCTGCTGTAAAATGCGCCATGGGTAGGCGGGCGCAGCTGCAAAAGCCCCGGCAGCCGCGGCTGCCGGGGCAAATTTGGTCAATATTCGCTGATCTGGATGGAGCCGTCGTCGGCCTGCTTTTCGATGGCCCGGATGGTCAGGGGATAGCTGTAGCTGTCGTTGACCCGGACGGTGACGGTGTCCCCCACCCGATGTCCCAGCAGGGCCTTTCCCGCCGGAGAGACATTGCTGATCCGGTTGCGCAGGGCGTCCTCCTTGACGGTGGTGACGATCTGGAACACGTCCTCCTCCTCGTCCTCGTCGAACCAGACCGTCACCTTGTCGAACAGTCCCACCTCGTCGTCGGCGGAGCGGTCCTCGATGACATGGGCAGTCTCGATCATCCGCTCCAAATAGCGGATACGGCTCTCGTTTTTGTTCTTGTCCCGCTTGGCGGCCTTGTACTCAAAGTTTTCGCTCAGGTCGCCGAAGGCCCGTGCGGTCTTGACCTCCTCCAGAAGCTGAGGGCGCAGGGTAATGCGCCGGTAGTCCAGCTCCTTGCGCATTTGCTCCAGGTCGTTGGCGGTCAGTTGGTCGTGCATGGATTGGTACCTCCCTATTTGGTGCAAAAAGCTAAAATATCCTTAATCACTAGTCACTAAATCTGCTTACCCATTTTTCTTGCTTCTTCCACCAGCCTCTGGTAGTTCTTTGATTCAGAATTTTTCATTCTGCGAAATCCCCCAAACGACTTTGGGCATATCGATGGAAGATTTGTTTCTAACCAGCGAAAGCTTCTTAAATCCGCATCTCTTTCTTTCTCATACCTTATTAAAGATTCATCTTTATACACAGCAAGTGGATTGCCTTTATCATCTGTTCGAAGTGTTGTCTTTGCTTGTTGCAGGACGAACAAACCATTTATACGTGAAAAACAGAATATCCATCCATCGGCCGTGCCATAAGAACTAGAACGATTCCAGATTGATACATCTGCTTTTTCAATTTTACCCTCTACACCATAATAGATTTTCCCCGTGGCCGAATAATTACGACTATCATACTTTGACACAAACTGGAGATGATATGGATAAGCAGACACCTTTCCTTCAAAAGTATATGGTTCACACACAATTATTGTATAACCGTAGTCCTTATCTTGTTCATGAAATGCAATCCTGTGAACATCAATATAAAATTCTTTTGATAATAGAGGGATTCTGTCTCTATATGAATCAATAAGCTTATTTAGCCAAATCAAGTCACGCTTAGCTGTCTGTGTATTTCGTGAGTTCAACTTCATAAATGCATACGGATGTGCATGCTGCTCCATTGACTTGTATATAGGGCAGTCTAAGTCATATTTCGTGCTTGTAAATTGGGCCATATCTATCTGTGCAACCCGACGCACCATTATACGTTCTTTTTCAACATAATTCAATTTAGCTGAATGCTCTATAATTTCGGGTGAAGGTCTTTTGACCACAATCTCAGGTATAACATATTGGTCATAAAGATTATCTAGGTCATCGTATAGATTCTGAACTTTTTTATAATTCTTTTTAGTAAAAAGCTCTCCTGTGTAATGTGGGGACATCTTGTCCCCTTTCCAAAAAGTGTGCGCACAATCAAACGCACTTATAAGAGCAATTAAAAACTTCTCATAGTGCTGATATTTCTGCTCTGTACCGCGTATTGTGGACAATACACTTTTTTCCCGTGTTATGGCTCTATTTATAAATTCATCAACGGTTTCTTCTATTTCACTTATAATCTTCCTGTAATACTTGGAGGGAGTTGGAGATTCAAAAATTCCATATTCTTCATATTGCAT
>JAJBTD010000189.1 GCA_020861055.1 Clostridiales bacterium
GTCGCCGCGTCCTGGGCCTGCTGCGCCTCCCACTGGTTGTACAGGAAAAGGGACAGTGCCAAAATCATCAGCACTGTGCCCAATTCGATGCATATTCTCCCGATACTGCGCCTCATTTGGCCGTTTTTCTCCTGCGGTCGGAAAATACCAGGACGCAGCCCACGCACACCAGAAGCATCCCGCAGCCTGCCAGCACATAGACGGGCCAATTCAGCTGTCCGGTCTGGGGAAGGGTGGTGCTCGTCGTCGTCTTGTTGGTCGTTGTGGTGGTCGTCTCCTCCGGCTCCGGGGTCAGCACGCCCATTTTGGGGCTGGCGTCCACGGAATAATCCCAGGCGCCGTCCACGTCCAGCGGCACGGAGACCACAAAGGGATTGGCGGTGTAGTAGCCGTCCGATTGGGTGGTCTGGACCACCAGATACAGCCCCAGCTCCAGGCCGTCAAACGTAACCGTACCGTCCGTATTCTTCACGGAGGTACCTGTAATGTTGTTTTCCTTCACATAGACGGCCAGCTCCGACGCCAGGCCGGAGGGGTCGTCGGTGACGTCGTCCAGGGAGACGCCGGAGGCCGCAAACCCATCCGTCAGGGTATAGACCATGTCCCCATCGTCCTGCTCCAGCAGCGCCACCTGATAGAGCGTGAGCGTCCCGTCCGTGACCGTCTTACCGTCTGAGTCCTCCATCTCCACGGTGATGGAGCTCTGGCCGGACATGGACCAGTCCAGAGAGGGGCTGTCCGCTGCGGCAAATGCGGTCAGGCTCGTGCCGCAGAGCAGCGCGAACGCCATCGCCAGGGTCAGGACCCCTTGCAGCAGCTTTCCCACATGACTTGCTGATTTTTTCGTCATTTTCATAACAATACCTCCTATTTTTTATCCTTTTCCTTTTGTGCGTCTATTGGATGCGCGGGGCGGGGCTTCCGCTTCCTGCGCGTGCTGACCAGCAGCCAGATGAGCAGCACCGCCAGCATGGGGATCGCCAGGACGAGCGCCACCAGAAGGGTGTCCACCTCGCTTGCCTCCGCTGTGACACGGATATGAGACGTATCCGCGTTGTCCACCCGATGTCCCCGCACCAGCAGCCGGTGACTGTTGACCCCGTAGGGGGTGCAGGTCATGAGGGTGCAGTAGTCCTCGCCGTCCTCGATGTAGAGGTTCTCCGTCTCGGTGGGCAGGACGATGGTGATCTGGTCCACCTCGTAGGTGAACACCCGCTCCAGCACCGTGATGGTGAAGGTATCCCCCTCCTCCAGCTGATCCAGATTGGTGAACAGCGTGGTGCTGGGGAGGCCCCGGTGAGCGGAGATAACGCAGTGGGTCCCCTCGCCCCCGACGGGCAGGCTGGAGCCCTCCAGATGTCCCGCGCCGGTGGTGAGGACGCTGTTGCTGGTGCCGTGGTAGATGGGCAGCTGCACCCCGATCTTCTCAATGGTGATGTAGCCCATAATGCCGGTGCCGGTGACGTCCAGCAGCTCCTCGTACCCTTCCACCAGGTCGGGGTCAACCAGCGCTGCCGCAGAGCCGACCTCCTGGAGCGCCCGGTTATACGCCTCCGCCGCCTCGAAGTAGGCGGAGTAGTCCTCGTCCGACAGGGCGGACACGGCCTCGTCATAGTTAGAGATCGCCCTGGACGCCGTGCGCTCGTTCCACCAGTTGCTCACCGTGGGGTACAGCAGGATGCACAACCCCACCAGCAGCACGGCAACCAGAATGATCGTGATCCATCGATCCCTGCTTCTCTTCGTTCGCGTTCCACCTGTGCGTTTCATGTTTTCATAAGCCTCTCCTATGTCGGGTCTGCTGTTGGCTCTTCGCCGCCTGTCAGACGATGGAAGGTGACGGGCAGCGAACGGCGAACAGCCGCTCTCCCCCGCCCCGGCCTTCGCCGGGGCGGGGAACGGTTAATTCAGGGTTCAGCCCTCAGGCCGAATCACTGCTTCTTCATGCGCTTGCGGGTGATGAGCAGAACCACGGCTCCGCAGACCAGGAGACCGCCCACGATGTAGAAGATGGTGGTGCCGATGCCGCCGGTGCCGGGCAGGGAGGTGCCGGCATTGTTCTCGACGGTCACAGAGGTCACTTCGATCTCGATGCTCTCGGTCACCACAGTCACGCCTTCCTCGGAAGTGGAGGTGGTGGCGTCAACCAGCTTGTACAGGCCCTCGGTGTACTCCGCAGGCTTATCCATCTCCACGAACGTCCCATCCTCAGACTTGGTGTACACGGTGCCGGTGTAAGCTGCGAACTCGTCCTCAGTGATGGCGTCGAACGTCCGGGTAACAGTAGAGCTGCTCTTGTAGGTCGTAGAAGTGGCGGAGGTCATGGTCGCTTTCAGGGTCTCGGATTTGGTCAGCAGGGTGTAGCCGCTGGGCGCCATGGTCTCGGTGAGGGTGTAGGTGCCGATGTCGACGCCCTTGATGATGATTTTGCCATCGGAATTGCTGACAAAGGTGTCAGTCGCGCCGGAGGCAGAGCTGTCGGAGGTGTAGTTGTACACGCCGTCCACATCGGTGGGCACCGCATAGATCCTGTTGCCGCCCGCGTCCACGAAGGTGAACTTGGCGCCGGACAGAGGCTTTTGGGTCTCCTTGCTGATCTTGTAGATGCCCAGAGCATAGGTATAGGTCACGGTGGTGATTTCATCTGGCTCGTGGTTCAAATCGCTGTCGGAGGGGTACTTCGGGTCCTCAGGATTCGGCTCCTTCGGCTCGTTGGCGCCCACCACGGAGTAGTCATAGATGGCGCGGTTCAAGTTGCCGTTGCTGCCGATGACCGCATCCTCGTTGATGGTGGCGGTGTAGGTCAGATGAACCTCGCAGTTGGGATAGTACGCGTTGCCGTCAGCGTCCGCCCAGGCGATCTTGGCCTCGATGAAGGTATAGCCGTCCTCATCCACATAGGTGAACAGGAAGCTCTCACCGGTGCCGTCGTCGATGGTGTAGTATTTTACGCCGTTGCTCTTCGTTTCAGGACCGCTGATAGTAATTGAATTGCCATTGATGGTCAGGATGAAGCTGCCGTCGTTCAGGGTGAAGCCGGGGTCCATCTTATCATAGATGTAGTAGTAGGCGACCTGGTCGTTGTAAGTGTTCTCCTCATCAAAGCCCTCGTCCTCCACGAGGTTCACGGCGTCGATGCTGACATCGAAGGTCACGGTGTCGCCAAAAGCGCCGGTGGAGACTTTAGACTCGGTGCCGTCCGCATTGATGATAACCTTGCCGAAGTCCTCGCCACCCGGCTCGTCCGGCTCGGTGGGGTTCTCCACCTCGTTGGTCTTGTAGTAGCTCGTTCCGTCAAAGGTGTAATCAGCGCTGTTAACAATGGTGCTGTCGGTGATGCTCAGAGCGACCTCAGTGACCTCCACCTGGAAATAGACGGTCACAGTGGCACCGACGGCCAGATCATCGACGGTCCATGTGATGGTGCCGTCCGCGTTCACGGTGACGGTGACTGCGCTCTCATCGCTGGCAGTGCCACCGGCGGTGCCGGCCACGTAGACGGTTCCGGCAGGAGGCGCGTCCTCGATGGTCAGGTCAACGGTTGTCGCTTTGGTGTTGGTATAGGAGATGGTGTAGGTCAGTTTATCGCCGACGTCCACCTGTTCGCCGTCGATGGAAATGTCCCCCGCGTCGGTCGCAGGATCATCGGTGCCTGTTTTGACGTCCTTCTTGGGCTCGTCTTCCTTATCCACAGGGTTCTCCACCTCGTTGGTCTTGAGCCGATAGGTGTTCTCGCCCAGGGTCACATCCAGCTCGGCGTCGTTGACGATGGTCGAGTTTTCCAGCGTATAGGCCTCATCGGTGACAGTCACCTGGAAGGTGGCGACCAGCGTATAGCCGTCAGGAAGGTTCTTAATGGTCCAGGTCAGGTCGCCGCCGGTTGCAACGGCAGAATCATCCGTCGCAACATAAACGGTGGACTCTACCATATCGGCCTCATCATCAGGAATCGCCGCTGTCGTCACCGTCTCTCCATTCTCATCGAGAATTTGGATAGCGATAGAATCGTCTTCATATACCGTCCCCGCAGGAGCCGCATCGTAGACCACGACCTCGCTCAGCGTCTCGCCGGAGGTGTTGGTGTAGCTGATGGAATAGGTCAGCACTTGAGTAACGGTAACTTCTTCCTTGTTGATGCTCCTGGTACCCTCTTCGTTCAGGACGTCCTTCACGGGGTCGTCAGGCTCCGGCTCGTCCGGGTTGTTGTCCCAGTCGGGGGTGGAGGGGTTCTTGTCAACGATCGAGGCTTCGGGGTTCGTGGTGCTCAGAGACACCACAGAGCCCAGAGAGCTGGTCACGAAATAGTAGCCATAGGGCAGGTTATTGATCTCAACCGTCGATTGGGTCGCCACGCTGTTTTCGATTCCGACGTTATCGCTGCCGCCGTACACTTCGACGGCGCCAGGGAATTTGCAGACATATACGGTACTGCTCAGCTTGAGGACATAGCTCTGGATGAATGCGATCACCTGTGGATCCGTCACGCCCTCTTTTTTCGTCACCTGATAGTTGCCGTCAGCCAGAGGGGTGAACTCAAAGACGTTGTCGTCCTCATCCACCAACGCCGCTTGCTGGTCCGCCGTTGCAACGTAGGCAGTCGGGATAACGGTATTTCCGTCATCATCCACATAAGAGTCGCCATAGGTGGCGTCAAAGAGCTTATAGACATGGTACGTCTCGCCCTTGGTGGCGTTGGTGATGGTGATGGTGCCCGCATCATCTGCCGCATATGCGGTGCAGGCCAGGCCGAAGACCATGACCAGTGCCAACAGCATACTGGCTATCCTTTTCAATTTACTCATGCTTTAATTCTCCTTTGTCTTAACGATTTGACATCTGCTTTTGCCTGAAACGGCATTGGGGGACGGGTGCCCTGCCGACGCATGGGTCAGAACTGTCTTTCCCCCTTCCGCCGTCTCAGGTTTCTATACATCAGGTAAGCCGCGCCGCCGATGAGCAGCGTGCCTGCCATTGTATACCAGTAGGTTCCGGTTCCGCCGGTGAGGGGGAGCTCATAGCCGGGCTCGTTCTCGACCTGCACCTGGTTGTCTGTGGTAGAAGCGTTAACCTCTGCGCCGTCCACTGTGTAGGTGACGGTTCCATCGCTCCCCACTGTAATGGTCACCGGGTCGGACAGCAGGGTATAGCCGTCCGGGGCCTTGGTCTCTTCCAGATAATAGGTCCCTGGGGCAAGGCCCTTGATACAAATTGTTCCATTTTCATCAGAAACAAAAGTAGTTGCTTCTGATTTCGCATCAGCATATGTCTTACTTCCTGGGACGTCACTACCTTCTGTCCAACCGGTCAGGAAATAACTTGCTTCTGTTTTTTCAGCCATCGCATAGTCAATGAACGTATAGACTGTCTTTGATTCGCCGATAGTCCCAGTGTACGTTTTGTAGAGGATAAACTCCGCGCCGCTCAGCTCTTCATCCCCGTAATGTTTGAGGATGTCGATCTGGAAGGTGTAGGTGGTGGTGGTGTCCCAATCGGAATAGGTGTTGTTATCGCCATAGCTGATTGCGGTTGTGTTTTCGTTGCCTCCGTCAGTCATGCCGATCTTCGCATCCTCCGTCAGCGTCGCATAGTAGCGGACCACAATGACGTCGTCGTCGGACAGGGTGGCCAGGAAGCCGTCCGTAAACGAAATCTCAAAGTCGCATTCATCTGTCGTAGTCGCGCCAGTTGCATTTTCGCCGGTGTAGTAAGTCACCGTATAGTAGGCCGAATCTACCTCAGTTCCCTCATCCGAGCTATCCGAGCTGTCAAAGACCATCACGCTAATCTCAAAGGGATCAGCCAGTCCGGTATCCAGCTTGTCGTGGAGCACCAGGTTGGTGACGTTGCTCACGTCGCTGATAGTGGTTTTGAACTGCACGTTGCTGCCGATGGAGGTGGTGTTGTCGTCGCCCCAGTTACCGGAGCTGTCCTGTACCTCCTTCTCCACGTCGGGGGTGCTGTTCACGAATTTCATCGTCAGGGTGCCGCCGTTGGTGATGCTACCGAACCCCGCATAGCCCTCCGTCAAGCTGCCGCTGCCCACGGTGTAATAGGTGGTGTAGCCGGTGATGGTGGTCTCGGTCACGGTGCACTTTGTACCCACCGGGAGGTATTCCACGAGGATGTACTGCCCGTCCTTCAAGGTGAAGGTCTCGCCGTCGCCGATGGTGCCGGAGCTGGCCTTGGTGCCGTCGGCATTATGGATATCATAGATATAAGTGTTTGTCAGCGCAGTGCCGGAGCTGTTTTTCAGGCTCAGGGTGAAATTGAAGGTCTCGTCGCCGGTGGCCTCGTCGCTGTCCACTTCCTTCTCCACCTTGAGGTTGCCGGTGTTCTGTACCGTGGTGCTGGAGGTCACGGAGGGGAGGGTGAACTGGGTGTAGCAGGTGGAGCCGGAAGCGCCCCGCTCGGTGTAGAAGAAGGTCAGGGTATAGGTCCCGGAGCTACCAAGGCTGATATAATCCCACAGGTCCACATACTCGCCCACGGAGGAGTGGACGCCGCCGATGTCACAGATGAGGGTGCTGTTTCCATTTTCATCCGTCAGGAACACCCACATATCATCGTCGCCGAAGAAGAGGTAGTTCAGGGGGCCGCAATAGTCCTCTGTCAGTGTGAACTCCACAGAATACTGCATGCCGAAGTAGCTGTTGTGGTCCTTACTGTCATCGCTGACAGGGCACCAACTACCAGTTTCTCCATAGTGACCATGCTGCCCATCTGTGCTGGTTACGCCGTCCATCGGCCAAAAGTTGTTTGTATAAATTATGGTGTTATTCCAAAATGTAGCGCCTGCTGTACCGTCACTGTATACATAATTTGTCAGTTTCGTAAAATACTCCAAATTAGTGATGCTGTATCCATTCGGGCCGCTGACAGACGATAAGGTATACGTATCTCCGACCTGACTAAAGGTCAGCGTCTGGCCCGAATAGGTTGTCTTGCCGGTTACACTAGTGCTTTCGTTAAATAGCGCCGGAGCAACAATGCCGTCACTATATCTGATCGTTCCATCAGAGTTAAGTCCCGCTGCAATTCCAAAAGAACAACTGTAGTCAACCGTGTTGCTATTGGCCCTGTTTATGTAATAACCATACAACGTCTCATTCGCAAGTCCTGTTTCAGTGTTGTTATTCCCGAAAGCCAGTTTAGCCCCTGAACTAGAATAATTGCTGCTGCTGTTGATACCGCTCTCAGAGGTATTTGTACCATCATCTGTGATATCGTAATCGTATAGGTTGGCACCAACCTTCTCTGTCGTCGATTCAGTGTTGTACACCAGACGAACCAACGCGTCGTCCGGGATATAGATGATGCTGGTACCATCTGCGGAAGCTTCCACATTGGTAAACGTCATGCCATCGGCATAGTCATATTGCATCCAGTATGCACCGTCATCATCCTCTACAGCGCCGCTATCCGTATCACTTGCAGACACCCAGACCTGAGACAATGTATAACCGGGATTATTTCTCAGCTTGTTCACACTGTCTACGTTGTTGTTTTCCTCGACGGTGCAGTCCACAGAGGTATAAATCTCTGTCAGCTGTTCTTCGGTTTTAATCTGGTAACCAGAGGATGTCTCTATGAGGGTAATATAAGTCTTGGCGTTGCTTGTGTTGTTCGAGGGCAACACCCCTCCGCTGGTATCCAGCAGGGCCAGAGTTCCATCCTCCTCCTCCACGTATTGCACCAAATCCAGATAGGCATAGTACTCCACGGTGAAATCGGTGGTGCCGCTGGCCGCCAGG
This sequence comes from Clostridiales bacterium, assembly GCA_020861055.1. GTDB lineage: Bacteria > Bacillota > Clostridia > Oscillospirales > Oscillospiraceae > Onthomonas. The sequence continues at coordinate 7,752 of JAJBTD010000189.1, forward strand.
AGCATGACCGGGCTGTTGCCGGTCAGGTCCGCCGCCGTCAGGGTGGGCTCGTCCTCATCGGAGGAGACCGTGGCGACAGCCGCCTCGTTGCCGCTGCCTCCCGCCGGCTCCAGCAGGGTGTAGGTGACGGTGGCGACGGCCTCAGCCTCGTCGTCCTCATCCTCGGACGTGTCCCCGTCCTCGTCGATCAGGGCAATGGCTGCCTCCTCCTGCACCACAGGGGTCACCTCTGCGGTGAGCGTCCAGTCGGAGGCGTCTACCTCCTCCCCGTCATAGTAGAAGTAGAAGCTCACGACCTCCAGGATGGACAGCTCGCTGTTCTCCTCGGTCAGCTCGTCGGCGTACTCCGCCAGCAGCGCATAGGTCTCGCTCGCCTCGTCCAGAACAGTCACCTCCATGGTGACGTTGTCCCAGGAGAGCTCGTCCGTCCCGGCTTCCTCTGTCTCGTCCTCATCCAGAGAGGCCGCAGCCGCCTCGACAGTTTCGTCCTCCGCCTCGGCAGTCTCGTCCTCGGAGACGGGCGCGCTCACCGTGCCCTCCGCATGGACCTGGATGGTCACGTTCTCATCCTCATAGGTGAAGTCGCCGGAGCCGGTCACGGTCTCCGCCGGCTCGGCGTCGGTATCGTCCGGGTCGCTCTCCTCCGCATCGGCGACGGCGGAGACGGTTCCGAAGCCGACGATGGTCTCGTCGTCCGGCTCGTACTCCACCTCGCAGACGGCGTCAGTGTCGTCCGCACTCTCCGCGTAGTCGCCCTGGATCACATACAGCTTGGTGATAGTCTCCGTGCCGTCGTCGTCCGTGTCGGTATCCAGCTTCTCCACGATGCCCACACAGTCGATCTTGCCGTCGTCATCCGTGTCGAAGAACACCAGGTCGCCGGGGGCGGGGGTGTAGTCCTCAGCGTCGGCGTACAGGTCCTGCTTGTTCAGCTCCACCGACCAGGCGTAAGCGCCGGAGGCCTCCGGGAAGTCGTCCTCGTCCACGCCGGCATAGTACAGGCAGAAGGAGGCGAACATGGCGTCCCAGTCGCCGTACTCGTTGCCATACCAGGCCCCGTAACGGGTGTAGCCCTTCCGGGTCTCGCCGTCGTCGTCCAGGGTGAAGTTGGCGGTGCTCTCGGTGTAGCCCAGCTGGCTCTTGGCCACAGCGACCACGTTCTCCGCCAGCTCGCCGGTCAGGTCGTCCGGCAGGGTGTCCTTCCAGTCAGCCGCCGTCTCCACGTCGGCACTCTCGTTGGACATGCACTCCACTGTGTGGGTGTGCTCCTCCAGGCCGCAGACCAGCACCTTCTCATAGCAGTCCTCGGTATGGGTGTGGCCGGAGACGCCTTCGCTCTCCTCCAGACCGCAGACCAGCACCTGCTGCTCCTCGTAGCACTCCTCTGTATGGGTGTGCTCGCTGGACTCCTCCTGGCCGCAGACCAGGACCTGCTGCGTCTCGTAGCACTCCTCGGTGTGGGTGTGCCCCTCGGCGCCCTCGCTCTCCTCCTGGCCGCAGACCAGCACCTGCTCGTAGCATTCCTCGGTGTGGGTATGCTCCTCCAGGCCGCAATAGGTCTCGTTGGTCAGGGCAATGCCTGTGGCATGGAGCTGCCAGGAGACTCCTGTGGACACCAACAGCGCCAGCGCCAGCAGTATTGCCACTGCCCGCCTGGTCTTACGGCGTTCCTGCGTGAATTTCTTCACATACTTGTCGACGATATTTCTCATCTTCGTACCTCCCAACTCAATTGATTAAGGAAAAACTGTTTAGCGGCCATATGCGGAGAATGACCTTTCCCACAATCTGGTCTTCTTCTATATATCCAATCACGCTACTTCGGGAATCGATCGACGTCGATCGGTTGTCCCCCATAACGAAATAACGTCCCTCCGGCACCTGCACCGGGTAGTCCCTGTCGCTCTCACCCAGGGCCTTTTCGGTCACATACGGCTCGTCCAACAACTCGCCGTTGACATACACGTTGCCCTCTTCGTCGATATCCACCGTATCCCCCGGTCCGGCGATTACCCGTTTCAGCAGCAGCTTGTTCTGGTAGTAAAAGCCCACCAGGTCGCCCGTCTCGAAGTCGCCGGTTTTGACCAGTACGATAATGTCCTCATCCGACAGGGTCGGCTCCATGCTGCTGCCGGACACCTGGAGCACCGGAAGGAACAGGGTGGCCACCAACACCGCTGCCGCCGCCACCACGACCAGCGCATAGATGGTCGTCCGCAGCGTTCGTCGGTAGCGCTTCTGGTATTCCAGCCGTTCCCGTTCGGCGGCTACCTCCTCCTCCGTGGGGATGTGGGCCGGTTCCGGGATCTTTCGCCTCATCTGCGGCGCTCGTTCCTCTCGCTTCATTTCACAGCCTGTTCCGGCTCCTGCGCCGGTAGGTATTCCTGATAATACCAGTCGATAAATTCCTCATGCATTTCCTCCGCTCTGGTACGGGCGCGGATCGCCTCGTCCTTATCTTTGAACAGGCCCAGCCGGTACCGCTTCTTCTGGAGGGTGATGTAGGCCGCCCATTTCTGGTCCCTTGTAATAAAGCAGACCCCGGTCTTTCCGCTGACGTTATTTGACCGGATCTTATCCCGGCTCGTCTCCAGCCGGACGACGGAGGTCCCGTCGATCAGCTTCATGCTCTCCAAAACCCGCTCTGTGTGCAGGCATCCGCAGCTCTGGGAATCGCCGTTTTGCAGCTCAGTCTGTCCCACGATCCCCTCTTTGCCGCAGTCGCACCGGCATTTCCAGTACTGCATGGTGCCGGTCAGTCCTCTGTCTGCGGCTGTCCCGGCGTATGCAACGACGGTCCAGCGTCCGAAGCGCTTGCCGACGTAATCCTTCAACGGCGGACTGGACAGGCACCCGCAGGAGCGGACCTTGCCCCGCGTCAGCCGCCGGGCGGATACGTCGCATTCTCTGCCGCAGTCGCAGACGGCGTGCCAGACTAGGCTGCCCTGGTCGGTCCTCTCTTTCGTGGGATAGAGGACCCTCAGTTTTCCAAACCGCTGACCGGTCAGGTCGTTGGCCCCATACCCGACGTGGGTGGTGCAGCCGCAGTCGCAGATCTTTTTCTCCTTTAATTCCTTCGTGCTGGCTTTGATCTCGTTCCCGCAGTCGCAGCGGCAGCGCCAGACGGCATACCGGTTCTTGCGCAGGCCGGTATCTGACTCCACCGTCAGCATGCCGAACCTTCTGCCAGGTGAAATGCGGTCGATCGTTCCTGTCTTTGACATCCGCTCCCCTCGCCCTGCGAGGCAGCGCCGGTTTGTCCGGTCGGGCGGCACATCCGGGGTCTGATTGGGAAGCGCCTGGGCCTTCTTCCGCAGAGCGGCACATTCCGCAGCGGTCTGCTCCCGCAGCGCGCGGCACTCGTCCTCCGTCTGCTGGATGCGCTGGGCCGCCAGGTTCACCTCCGCCTGCGCGGAGGCGATCATCTTGTCCGCCTGCTCCCTGGCTTTTTTCAGAGTCTGCTCCGCTTCCGTGTGCTGATTCTGGATAGAGACGAGGTACTGTTGGGCGGCGCTCTCGGCGTCCTCAAAAACATGGTTCAGGCTGATCGCCGCCTCTGCGATGGAGCCGGCCCGCTCGATGTGCAGGAGCCTGTCCTCCAGTTGGCGGCGCAGTTCCTCATTTTCTCCCCGTAGCTCCTTCTCGTTTTGCTGTAGGGCGTAGATGATCTCGATCAGCTCTGTCCGGTTCATTCTTCGCAGCTCTTTGTCTGCCATGGTTTCTCCCCTGTTTCCGCTTTCCCTCACGTCAATTCTCTGCGGTTGAGTGAGCTCAAGCGCTCTTTAAGTAATTCACTAAGAGCGTCGGCGGTAAAAAAACCTTGCAGTTCAAGCATTTTTGAAGGAAGCCGACCACTGTTTTGACCACTTTCGAGAACGCATGGCCGCTTATTTACCTTATATTTTCAAGCCGGCCGGCCTGCCTTGTTCGCCCTCGAAGCATGGCCTCACTTTCTACAGGATAATATTCAGCCGTACTGACCACTATTTCGACCACCGCTCTTTTTCGGATTTTTTTCAGTCCGTCATAATTCCGACAGGGTTTTTCAAAATTTCTACTCACGAAGGATAAAAAAAGCCGCCGAACAGATTGACTTTCCAGGAGCGATAGCGTAAAATATTACAAGATAGGGATAGAAGGAATTGCTATACGTCAATTCCTTCGGATTTTCAACTATCTCTTAGTGAATTACTTAAAGAGTATCTCAGATGAAATGGAAGACATCTGTGGACAGGCTGGCACCTCTCCAGCGCCACAGGGTCTATTTTTTTGCGAAAAGCGCCCGCCCGATCGTCCGGAAAGGGTGAATATGCCATGCGGCGCTCTGGCCTCCTGCTGCGTTTTGTGTTATACTAAAAGGCAGAAATGCGGCAGCCGGTTTCAAGACGCGCTGGCGCTCCATGACGCCATTCATCTAATCTCCATAAAATCATCAAAGAGGAGGCATATGCCATGAAGATCCTGATCATCGCCAGTCAGTCACGCTTTGAGAAATTTATGCCAGAGGATGGGATCGCCCATCAGTGCGAGCTGATCTATCGGCCTGTCGGCGCCTCTGACGCAGCGCTTTTGGAGGCTGCCGGAGATGCGGACGTCATTCTGGCCGACGCCATCGCCCCGGTGAGCGCAGATCTGATTAGTCAAATGCCCAACCTGCGGCTCATTCATTCCGAGGGCGCCGCCTATGACCTCATTGACGGGGCGGCAGCTCGGAGCCGGGGCATCTATGTCTTCATCAACCAGGGCGCCAACGCTCAGGCAGTGGCGGAACAGGCGCTGATGCTCATGCTGGGGCTGCTGCGCTTTGTAGAGGAGGGGCATCGGGCGGTTCTGGACGGCAGACAGATCAATTTGAAAGAGGAGCGAATGGTCAGCGGTATCACAGAGCTGCGGGACTGCACCGTGGGTCTGGTCGGCTTCGGCAACATCGCAAAGCAGACGGCGCTGCTGCTCCATGCCTTCGGCGCAAGCTGCCTGTACTACAGCCCCCACCGGAAGAACGGAGAGACGGAGACGCAATACCATGTGGAGTACCGTCCCTTCGACGCGCTGCTGTCCCAGTGCGACATTGTCAGCCTCCATTCCGCAGTCACCCCGGAGACGGTCGGTCTGATGCACGCGGAGCCCCTGGGGCGCATGAAGACGGGGGACTCGCTCATCATCACCGCGCGGGGCGACCTGGTGGATCAGCAGGCGTTGGTGCAGTCCCTGGCCTCCGGCCATCTGCGGGGCGCCGGGCTGGATACCCTGACTCCGGAGCCGGTCACCTGTGATAATCCGCTGGTCCGCTTCGCCGCAGAAAACCCTGGCCGTATCCTGTTTTCTCCCCACATCGGCGGCGTCACCACCGGCTGCTTCCGCCGGATGCACAGCCGGATGTGGGAGAACGTCGCCGCTGTCGCCAACCATCAGCGGCCGATGTGCGTGGTAAACGGCGTGCTTTAGATGTCCCACCCATCCTTATAACGGCAAAAGGGAGCGGCAGCGTTCTTCGCTGTCGCTCCCTTGAGCGTCCGCCGTTTCCTTTCTCTCCTTTCAATTTACTTTCTGTCTCCGCTTTGATATAATAACAGCAGGATATTCTTTCCGCCCAACCGCCCATTTTCTGCGCCAAGGAGGGATCGCCATGCCCCGTATCGCCATTGTAGAGGACGACGCCGCCTGCGCCCGGCAGCTCCAGGAGTATGTGGAGCGGTACAGCCGGGAGACGGGGACAGAGCTGCAAACCACCCTGTTTCCAGACGGGCTGGACGTGGTGGAGGACTACCGCCCGGTGTGGGACGTGATTTTGATGGACATCGAAATGCCCAACCTGGACGGCATGAGCGCCGCCAAACGCATCCGGGAGCAGGACCCGGCAGTGGTGCTCATCTTCATCACCAATATGGCCCGGTTCGCCATCAGGGGCTACGAGGTGGATGCCATGGACTTTGTCCTAAAGCCGGTGAAGTATCCCCAGTTCTCCCTCAAGCTGAAAAAGGCCCTGGGCATCGCCGGACGCCGGAGCCGCCGGTATCTCATGGTCAGCGACGGGGACCTCTCCCGCCGGGTGGCCACCGACACCATCTCTTATATCGAGGTCATCAACCACCGGCTCCACATCCACACCTCGGAGGAGACCTTTGTCATCCGGGGCAGCCTCCAGGACATGGAGGAGCAGCTGGCGGGGCTGCCCTTTGTCCGGTGCAGCCACAGCTATCTGGTGAACCTGGCCAACGTCGCCGGGGTGAAGCGGGACGCCCTTCTGGTGGACGGGCAGGAGATCCCTGTCAGCCGCCCCAAGCGGAAGGAAGTGCTGCAACAGCTGTCCGACTATCTGGGAGGTGGGTTCCAGTGATCGAATCGTGGGGAGATTTCCTGCTGTCCCTGTCCCTCCCGGCGGAGCTGATGGTGGCCGCCGCCCTCTATTTTGCCCGGTGTCCCAGGAGAAACCGCTTTTTCATCCGGCTCCTGCCGGGCGGGATTCTCGCTCTTCTTCTGCCCATATGGGTGTTGGGCCTGTGGAACGTCCTGCTGCCGGGGGCGTGGCAGAGCCAGATGGCCTATTCCCTGATCTACTCCTTCGCCGCCTACTTTGCCGTGGCCGGGCTGACGCTTCTGTGCTTCCGGCTCCCCCTGCGGGAGGCCTTTTACGGCGCCACCTGCGCCTATCTGACCCAGCACCTGGCCTATTGCTTCCACCGGCTGCTGTTCCCCCAGGCGCTGAACGACACGCTGGACAGCTACAGTCTGGGCTATCTGCTGGTCTACGGGCTGGTCTATCTGGTGGCCTATTACGCCTTCGCCCGGCACCTGCTCACCGGCAGGGAATATCTGGTGAAGGGGGCCTACTCCCTGGCCACTACCGTCAGTGCCCTGTCTGTGGCCCTGGTGCTCAGCGCCGTGGCCCAGGAGCTGCGGACGGTGGACGGGACGCTGTACCCCGTCTGTCTGCTCTACGCCATCGCCTGCTGCTCCTTCGTACTGTGGATTCAGGTGAACCAGAAGCGGCGGCTGGACGACCAGCGCAGGCTGGACGCCCAGGAGCAGCTCTGGCTCCAGCACAAGGCCCAGTACGAGATGGCCACGGAGAACGTGGAGCTGATCAACCGCAAGTGCCACGACCTGAAGCACCAGATTGCCGCCCTCCGGAGCATCTCCGACCAGGGCCAGCGGGACAAGTCCATCCAGGAGCTGGAGCAGTCGGTGATGATCTACGACTCCATGGTGGAGACGGGCAACGGGGTGCTTGACACGGTGCTGACGGAAAAGAGCCTCCTCTGTGAGCAGCGGGGCATCACCCTGACCTGTGTGGCGGACGGGGCCTGTCTCTCCTTTATGGACGCCGTGGACATCTACGCCCTGTTCGGCAACGCCCTGGACAACGCCATCGAGGCGGTGAGCGCCCTGGAGGACGAGGAGCTGCGCACCATCGCCGTCACCGTCTTCGCCCGTGCGGACCTGGTCTTTCTCCAGATGGAGAACTACTACGGCGGCACGCTGAAGGGAGAGGGCGCTCTGCCGGAGACCACCAAGGCACAGGAGCCGGGGTATCACGGCTTCGGGCTCAAGAGCATCCGCTACACGGCGGAGAAGTACGGGGGCTTTCTCACCGTCCAGACCGAGGACAACATCTTTCTCCTTCGGGTGACCATCCCCCGGTATCAGTCATAATAGACAATCCTATCAGAGATGTCTTTTCTGTAAGTGGCGCAAGTTACGTCAAAAAACGCGCAAACTGGGTCAGCCTTCCTCCTTTTTCCGTCTCTCTGTGCTATGCTGAGGGTAGCAAGCCAGAGAATCTCTGGAAAAAGGAGGAAAATTTTATGAAAGAAACCGCCCAAGGCGGCGTCCGCCGCCCCGGAAGGTTGCCCTTCGTACTGATGTGCATCCTTCTGATCATCCTGATCGTGCTGAATGCAGCGCTGATCACCCTGGTCCCCCAGTATTTTGACACCATCAACTCTCTTCTGGCCCCCGCCGCCGACGAGGAGGCCACCGCCGTAGCCGCCCAGGCCTCCAAGGACATGACCCAGGAGATCGAGAGCGAGGGCATCGTGCTGCTGGAGAACAACGACAGCACCCTGCCTCTGTCCTCCGGCACCGCCGTCAACCTGTTCGGCTATGGCTCCCGTGACACCGTGTACGGCGGCTCCGGCTCCGGCTCCGGCGACAGCACCAACAACGTGACTCTGGCCGAGGGCCTGGAGAACGCCGGGCTTACCGTCAACCAGGAGCTGGTGGACTTCTACGACGAGCATTATGTGGAGCGCACCGGCGTGGGCTACACCGGCAACAACTTCGACATCAACGAGCCGTCTGTGGACGAGTACTCCGACGAGCTGCTGGAGAACGCCAAGGCCTATTCCAGCGTGGCCGTGTTCGTCATCTCCCGTCTGGGCGGCGAGGGCGCAGACCTGCCCATGGACATGGACCCCGACAAGGTCACCGAGATCGTGGCCTCCGGCGCGCTGACCGAGCAGACGGTCAGCGGCGGCGACGCGGGCAAGCACTACCTGGAGCTTCAGCAGGTGGAGATCGACGTGCTGGACATGATCAAGGAGAACTTTGACACCGTCATCGTCCTGGTCAACTCCACCAACGCCATGGAGCTGGGCTGGCTGGAGGAGGACGGCATCGACGCCGCTCTCTGGATCGGCTGCCTGGGCTCCACCGGCGCCAACGCCGTGGGCGAGGTGCTGGCGGGCATTGTGAACCCCTCCGGCCGCACCTCCGACACCTTCGCCTATGAGGTGGAGAGCGCCCCCAGCTACTACAGCCTGGGCGACTACGACTACACCAATATTGAGTGGACGAACACCAGTCCCATCGCCGCCAGCTCAGATCCGGACAACTACCACTATGTGGACTACATCGAGGGCATCTATGTGGGCTACCGCTACTATGAGACGGCGGCGGCGGACGGCTTCATCGACTACGACGCCACCGTCCAGTACCCCTTCGGCTACGGCCTGAGCTACACCAGCTTTGAGCAGGAGATCACCAACTTCACCGACGACGGCACCACCATCACCGTGGATGTCACCGTCACCAACACCGGCTCTGTGGCGGGCAAGGACGTGGTCCAGATCTATTACACCGCCCCCTACACCGTGGGCGGCATTGAGAAGAGCGAGGTCGTCCTGGCGGACTTCGACAAGACGGAGACCCTGGAGCCTGGCGCAAGCGAGACGATCACCATCAGCTTCCTCTATGAGGACATGGCTTCCTATGACTACTCCGGCATCAAGGCCCAGGGCGGCGCTTACGTCCTGGAGGCCGGTGAGTATGAGATCAAGCTCATGAACAACTCCCACGACCTCATCGACAGCCGCACCGTCACCGTGGACGCCGACGTCATCTACAACGACGAGAACGACGGCGCCCGCTCCACCGACAGCATCGCCGCCGTCAACCAGTTCGACGACGTCAGCTTCGGCGAGTGTACCACCTACCTGACCCGGGCCGACTGGGAGGGCACCTTCCCCACCGAGCGGGTCGCCTTCAGCCGGGAGGCCTCTGAGTCCACCCTGGCCGTCATCAACGACACCTCCATCCCCACCGACGACAGCGCCGAGGCCATCGTGGTGGCCGACCACGGCCTGACCCTGGCAGACGTGGCCGGGCTGGACTATGACGACCCCCTGTGGGATGAGCTGCTGGAGCAGGTCTCCGTGGACGAGATGGTGAACCTGGTCTCCAACGGCGGCTGGGCCACCCAGTCTGTAGCCTCTGTAGGCAAGTCCGCCTATGTGGAGGTGGACGGCCCCAACGGCATCAACAACATTATGGCTGGCACCACCGGCACCCAGTACTGCGCCCAGTCCGTCCTGGCCTGCACCTGGAACACCGACCTGGCCTATGAGATGGGCGTGACCTTCGCCCAGGAGGCCATCGCCATGGAGGTGGCCGCCCTGTACGCCCCCGCCATGAACATCCACCGCTCCCCCTTCTCCGGCCGGAACTATGAGTACTACTCCGAGGACGGCGTCCACTCCGGCAAGATGGCCGCCGCCGAGGTGCAGGGCATCCAGTCCCAGGGCGTGACCACCTACTGCAAGCACTTCGCCGTCAACGACCAGGAGTCCAACCGGGATTCCGGCGGTCTGCTGACCTGGGTCAACGAGCAGGCCATGCGGGAGATCTACCTGAAGGCCTTCGAGATCGCCGTGAAAGAGGGCGGCACCCGGGGCATCATGTCCTCCTTCAACCGGATCGGCGCCACCTGCGCCGCCGAGAGCTCCGCACTGCTCAACACCGTCCTCCGGGACGAGTGGGGCTTTGAGGGCACCGTCATCACCGACTGCATCCTCCAGCTCTCCTATGTGAACATCGACCGGGCCATCGCCTCCGGCAATGACATGATCCTGTCCCTGGCCAACATCCAGTCCCCCACCGAGGCCCTGACCGGCACCAACTCCGGACAGCAGGCCCTCCGCACCGCCACCCACAACATCCTCTACACCGCCGCCAACAGCGTGGGTGAGGAGGTCAGCGCCACCCCCGTGGCCTACTGGCTGTACATCACCGTGGGCGTGGTAGACGTGGCCCTGGTGGCCCTGTGCGTCCTCTACTTCGTCCGCCGCCACGGCAAGATGAAAAAGTGGAAGGCCGAGAACGCCGCCAAGTAAAGACAACCTCTGCTTCCCTAAGCAAAAAGGCCCCTCCGGGAGAGAAATCTCCCGGAGGGGTCGTCGTCTGTGCAGTCAGTGTCCCGGCAGATACTTCCGCCGGTCAGTGCCGGGGACCCTGCTGCTATGTACTATCTCCATCCCTGCCTTTTAGCTAGTTCCAACATGGCAAAGCAAGCTCTCTGCCACGGCTCCAATGTCGTCTGTGACGGGTCGCCCTCCCGGATACGAAGTGTCCGTCGGATCTCTTTCGGAATGACCACACGGCCCAGGTCGTCCCATTATGTCAAGCAAGAGAAAAAATTTTTACGGAAAACCGAAAAACGTTGAAATTGCAAGCATTTCTCGCTTTTCGGGTTTTCCGTTGATTCACACAATGGGTGGCCGATTTTGGCGACCCATTGTGTAATTATAGAGACATCCGGGAAATTACCCCATTTTCGGCACCTAAGCCGACGCAAACAGGTCATCAAACTTCCAGACGATTTCGATGTGGCTACTGTCGATCACATCGACTCTCTCCACTGCATCATACATCGAATTTCTGAGCGTCTCATCGTCCAGCGAACCAGTACGCAAGGCGATTGAGCGCTCTTTTTCTGACTGTTCCTGCTCCTTCAAATAGGCGCTGTATTCTTCTTCTACCTGTCGGAGTTCTTCCTTTGCCTCTGCCAGACGCTCATCCCGTCTGGCTCTCTGCGCAATAAATTCTTCTCTGGTGATTCTTCCCTCGCGGTAATCCAGATAACTTTTTACCCTGTCGGAATCACTGGTATTTAACTCTTGAGAAAGAACACGCTGCCGTTCCCTCAGTTGCATCCCTCTGTTTACAGAGGACTGAGCCTTTTTTCTCGCATCCACTTCCATGATAGAGATTTGTGCCTTGAGAGACTCCCGGATGACTTCTTCCAGGTCAGACTTGTCCCAGCGCACCTGTTTACATAGCTCTGCACTGTCATCCCAATAGGCTGTCACGCAGTAGAAGTGCAGATCATTCCCGAAGGTACGGCGCAGCTTGCGCCCACAGTGAGCGCAGTAGAAGGGATAGGCATCCTCCTTCGGTTTTCTTTTGGAGGGAGTCACCTTGCGGAGCATGGCACGGGCCGCATCGTATTCTTCCTGCGTCACGATGGCCTCATGCGCATTTTCATGGATATACCATTCCTCCTCCGGCACCCGGCGCTGTGCGCTGTCTCTGATTTTACGGCTTTCACGGGTATGATTGACCATACAGCCGGTGTATTTCCGGTTGCCCAAGATTTCCAGCACCTTGTAATGCGTCCAGACTGCTTTTTTCACAGGCGTATTGCTACGCTTTACACCGCTGTACTCCAGTGGTGTGAGAACGCCAGTGGCGTTCAAATCTCTGGCCACCTGACTGGTGGATTTCCCGGCAATGACATCCAGAAAAATCTTCCTGACCACTGGGGCTGTCTCCGGGTCAATGACCATCTGGTGCTTTTTCCCCGGCTCTGTCTTGTATCCATACGGACAGCAACTGACGTACCCGTCTTTTTTCTGCTTGATGCGCATGGCACTCTTTACTTTCTTTGAGAGGTCTTTGCTGTAATAGTCATACACAAGGTTTTTGAACGCCACATCCATACCTGGGGTATTGCCCAGGTAATTTTCGCTGTCATAGTGGTCATTGACCGAAATCATCCGAACACCGAGGAACGGAAAAATGTGTTCCAGATAGTCGCCCACCTCCAGATAATCACGACCAAACCGAGAGAGGTCTTTGACAATTACGATTTGAATCTGTCCCGCTCGAACGAGGTCGATCATCTTCTGAAAGTCTGGCCGGTCAAAGTTGGTGCCGGAAAAACCGTCATCGCAAAATTCCATCCTCGGAAGCCCGGAAAGATAGGGATTCTGTGCGATATGGTTCAAAATCAGATGCCGTTGGGCGACAATACTGTTGCTGTCATCCTTTGCAGTGTTGGTTTTCTTGTCCACATCTTCCTGGGACAGACGAAGATACATTGCAATTTGCTTTTTCATGCGCAGGCGACCTCCTTTCTGAGCGCTTCGACTTCATTGTAGATGGCTTTGAACTCATCCATGTGGTTGAAGGTGATATGCAGAGAATTGTCTGCGTCCAGCTGCATGGATTCAATCATAGCCTCCACCAGTTCCGCTGTGACCTCCTGGGCCTCATAATACTGCTTCGCCAGTTCACTCCAGCGCTGTTCGCCGGTGATTTGCTCCTGGGTCTGCACTCTGGTTCCCATCAATTCCGCCAACTGGTTCTCCAACTGGCAGATGTCCCCGTTCAGAACCTCACGAGCCTGTGCGTAGTCCTCATCGTTCAGAAGTCCTTCCCGAAGGTCACGATACAGGCCGCTGAACAGCGCTTTCTTATGGTCGATCTTATTTTTCAAACTCCTGATTTCGGATACTTTGACAGTTTTCTTTGCCGCAGCCTGTTTCTTTTCCAATAGTCTGTGAAGGGTCTCCTGCATATCCAGGAACAGCTCAAGCTGTGCCCTGATTGCTGACAATACCGCTTCATCTAAATCGGCCTTGCGAATCCTTTTGGGGTTGCAGGCTCTGCGTCCGTGTTCCTCATAGGATGGACACTTGAAGGTAAAGTATGCCTTGTCCTTCTTCGTACTGATGGAGCGTACCAGCTTCATGACCGCTCCACAATCTGCACAGGTGAACTTTTTCCCGTAAAGGTTTTTCTCTTTTGGCAGATAGTCATACTTGTTCTGATTGCCTTTTGCGGATGCGGCGGCAGCACGGTTGATCTCCTGCACTCTGTCAAAGAGAGCCTGCTCAATAATCGGTTCATGCGTATTTTCTACGACAATCCAGTCCTGCTCCTCTGTACGAGTCAAAGGAATGCCAGCATAGAGACACTGCGTATTTTTTCGCTGCGCCAGATGCCCCAGATAAGTTATATCCCTCAAAATCTCTGTCACCATATGCTTGTTCCAGAGGATTTTACGGGGCTTTTGATTGTTGTTTGTGACAATACCACGGTCTGCTTTGTATTGCCCAGGCGAGGGGATACCCATATCGTTGAGCTTTTTATTGATGCCCATATAGCTCATGCCTTCGCTGCGCCACTCATAAATCATCCTGACAACGGGGGCTGTGTCCTGGTTGATAACAAGGCGGTTCTTATTCTGCGGGTCTTTGATATATCCGTACTTTTCCCAGGAGCCGATATATTCCCCATTTTCCATCTTGCTCCGCAGCACTGAGGACACCTTACGGGAAATGTCTTTTGCATAGTAATCGTTAATAATGTTGGAAAGGGAAACCGACAGCTGACCGTTGGCCTCCGCCGTCTCTGTGTCAAACCCATCGTTGACAGCGATAAAGCGGATGCCGAAAAACGGGCAAATCTTTTCCAGAAATTCGCCGGTCTCAATGTAATTTCTCCCCAACCGGGACAGGTCTTTCACCAAAATGCAGTTGACATCCCCGCTGCGGACCCATTCCATCAGGCGCTGCCATTCCGGTCTGTTGAAATCCGTTCCAGTAAAACCGTTGTCAGCAAACACGCCGACCAGGTGGAGGAAGGGACGGTCATCAATATATTTTTCCAGCAGAGCAATCTGATTCTCGATGGAATCAGAATCGCTCAGATTGTCCTCACGGGAAAGGCGGGCATAAATGGCTGTCTTGTACACCTTTGCTCCCGCTTCCTGCGAGGTAATCTGCACAACTGACCCCATATTTTTTCTTGATCTTCGTGCCATCATCCCACCTCCTTTTTCCTTGCCGTGGCTTTTCTTCCAGCAGGGTTCATTTGACGTTCGTCCAGGAAATCTGAAATAGCCTGGAACTGGTCGGCGTTATTCAGCACTACATGAATTTCTCTGTTGGCAGAAATTCCGATCTTATCGACAAAGTGAACAATGACCCGCCGGGTCAGCGTTTTGATGTTCTTGTATTCCCTAAACTGCGCTAGCCAGCTTTGCTGCTCCGTGAGGCCGGATTTCACCTGATTCCGGTTCCCCTGTAGTCGAGCAATAGCATCTTTGGCCTCCTGAATTTTTTTATCACAGTCCTCCTTAAAAATCGTATACTCGTCCATTGTGATGACCTCACTTTTGAAGTCCTCATAGATGTTCAGTTTCATCTTGACGTTATACTTGATAATTTCCTGCTGCCTGGTAATTTTGCGTTGTATCTTCTGCAATTCCCGGCGCTCCCATGATTCACCATCCAGCTTCTTTAAGGCCCGCTCAAAGTCCAGCGCAAGAGCGACCTGGGTCTGAATCACCGCAAGCACCGCGTCATATACGTCCTGCTCTTTGACCGTGTGGGAAAAGCACTGCCCCCTGCGCATATTGGAGGAACACATGAAGTAAACATAGTCTCTGCCGCAGGATTTTTGAACCTTCCGCGTCATCGGTCCATTACAGTCCTCGCAGAAAATCTTGCCGGAGAACAGATGCACAGCCTGCTTCCCGGCAGGGCTTCTGGTATCGTCAAGCATCAATCGCTGAACCAAGTCGAAGTTGGCAGCGCTGATAATGGCTTCGTGGGCATCTTCTACCCGCACCCATTCTGACGGGTCTTTGGGTGTTCGTGTTTTTACCTTGTAATTGGGGCTGGACGATTTCCCCTGTACTAGCGTTCCGGTGTACACCTCATTTTTCAAAATCCGGTATACCGCCATTGCGCTCCACAGGGGATGAACAGACTTTTGAAACGCCGAGCGATATTTATCACCACAGAGACGCTTGTATTCTGCCGGAGAAGGGACGCCGTCCTCGTTCAGTTGATCTGCGATCTGTGCAGGGCTGTATCCATCTATCTTCATGCTGAAAATGTTCTGGATGACCGGTGCCACCGCCTTATCAACGACCAGTTGGTTCTTGTTGCTCTCAGAGCGGAGATACCCATACATCACATGAGTGCCGACAAATTCTCCGTTCCGTCTCTTAATGTCCAGATTGGAACGAACTTTGATTGAGATGTCCCTGCTGTAAGAATCGTTGATCAGGTTTTTGAAGGGGAGGATAATCTCGTTTCCCGCTTGCTGTGTCATGGCAGAATCGTAGTTATCATTGATTGCGATAAAGCGGACACCTAGCGCAGGGAAAATCTTCTCTATATATCTGCCGGAATCAATGTAGTCACGTCCAAACCGAGAGAGGTCTTTGACAATAATACAGTTGATTGCCCCCTGCCTGACCTGATTCAGCATCCGTTGAAAATCAGGCCGCTCAAAATTGGTTCCCGTATAGCCATCGTCGCAGAATTCCTGATGGGAAACAATCTCAGGATGTGTTTTCAGGAAATCCTCAATCAGTTTCCGCTGATTGGCAATACTGTTGCTTTCCTTTTTCTCTCCCAGACTGGAGAAATCGCCATCTTCCCTCGATAACCGCAGGTAGATGGCTACATGATAGGTCTTGTCTAAATATGATTGCATGATACGCCACTCCCTTTTGATTTTCGATTAGATGCCGAAAATAAACTGGAGCTTCGCTGATTTTGTCCAAGGCTATGATAACATAGCCCGCAGCAAAGCTCCAGTTTGTTGCAGTAAAAAACGGGTGCCAATTTCTGGCACTATCAGTTCAGCTACATAGATGCAATCATATTGATAAAATTGTCGGTAATCGTATTCTGCGTGTTCGCAAACGACACCCTTACAACGGTACCGCCAACCTTAAACAAATATGGGTTTTTGATTTGCTTAACAAAAGATTTTACACGATCTTCGCTGGGGAGAGAGCGGTCAATCTTCACATCTCGAATATCAACAAGCTGCTCTTGGACAGAGGAGCTTGTCTGCATCTGATTTGTCATCTGCGTTCACCACCTTTCCATGTTCTCATTCTTGCCAGCATTTTCCGAACTTATTCAAGATATGTGCAAGATCCCTCGCACAGTGCCAGCTCTACTTCCAGGCACCGGCTGATCTCCGCCATATGCTTGTCCGACAGATGCGCCATATAGCGGATGATGTCCGACTTGTTGATGGTATCCGGCTGTTCAGCCAGAACCTGTGAGGGATACGGGATACCCCTCACATTTTTCAGCATATAGTGGGTGGGCTGGTTGGGCTTCTTTTTCACCTTCGAGGTCAGCTTCACCACGCAGAGCGTGGGGCTGTGCCGGTTCCCAGTGTCATTCTGCATGACCACAACAGGGCGGATGCCGCCCTGGATAGAGCCATGCC
>JAJBTD010000041.1 GCA_020861055.1 Clostridiales bacterium
CATTCTGGGCAGATGGCAGATATGTAGATTGTATCAAAGACAACGTGCAGATAGAATGGTGTGAATGTCCAATTTGTTCTCCTCCCATTCAAAAAAAGTTCGTCATATCATGTTCTATCAGAATCATATCATTGTCTATTGCTTTTTTCAACAAGGAATTTCAAAAAGAGACGGCAGGAGCGCTCCCCTGCCGCCGGTATCTGCTCACCGTCTTCTGGAGGTATTGCGTGTTTTGATGGCCACACGCATCTTATTGCGCTCCTCCTCTGTGATGACGCCTTTTTCGTACAGTGTGTCATTGTAATAGGTCAGCCAAAGACGTTGGATGACGCTCTCTTTTTCCTGTTCTGTCATGCTCTTTTTGGGTTTATCCATGAGGTCCCACCTTCATTCTACGGGTAAGTGTTCCCTTTTGCTTCGTATCTCATACGATTTCCTTTCTGCCGGATGTTCCGGCACATATCATTCAAATAATCTCTGTTGGCTCCAACCCGATGGATTGGCATTGTCGTGTTTCCCGCTGCATAATCTGCACAAGTTTTCTTGGCCTTAGATGACTGGGTGAGAGCAAAGAGGCGGGGTCACTGTTCATCAGGGGAGGGCGGGCGTTAGCCCTCCCCTGAGTGACAGGAGGGACAGACATATCACTATATATAAGCCTTTGCCTGCCAGACGGACATAGGGGTGTTCTCCCTATGTCCGTCCAGAATCAGAACCTAGGAGGAATGACCTATGTCTGTCCCGAAAGGTAGAACGAGATTCAGCTCGTTTTACGGCCGACGATCCCGTTTTGACACCAGTAATCGTCCTGGAATTCGGCCAAATAGCGGCGAATGGTCTTTTCGGACAGGCCCGTGTATTCCTCCAGGTCGCTGACCTTGACCGGGGGAGCAATCATACAGGCGTCGTAGGCGGTATCCAGGACAGACCTGCGGTTTTCCGGAGACGTCCGTTTGCTGCTCCTGGAGAGATTCCCCTCCCGGCTGCCCTCGGCGGCGGCGCTCTTCAAGACATCCGCTGTATCCAACAGATGCACCGGGTAAGAAAACCAGAAATTGACCGGGGCGGGGGAGGCAAATTCCCGGAGGGTGCAGTCCATTCGCCAGGCAGTGGCATCCTCATCTGGGCGGGAAGGGAGCAAATCGTCGGTCATGATGAGCTGAATCACGTCCAGGATTGCGTCCGGGTCACGGGCAAAAACGCCGGAACCGGAGGAACGATCCATGGCACGCTTGGAGCCCTGGGCACCTTTGGAATGGTGATGGCAATAAATTGCCGCACAGTCCAGCTCGGTGCAGAGCAGGTCAAACTGGTTGCAAAAGCTCGCCATATCTGTAGCGCTGTTTTCATCTCCCGTAATGACCTTGTAAATAGGGTCAACGATAATGGCATCCAAATGGAGGGCCTGTACCTTTTGGATGATTTTGGGAGCAAGTTCGTCCAGCGGAATGGCGTGGCCTCGCAAATTCCACATGATGATGTCATCCATGTGATTTGCGTCCATACCCAGTGCCGCATAGATGTCCAGGAAACGGTGGATACAGCTAGGCTTGTCGATCTCCAGGTTGATGTACAAGACCTTGCCCTTTTTGCACGGAAAGCCCAGCCAGGAACTGCCCTCGGCGATCGCTATGGCAAGCTCCATTAGGAGAAAGCTCTTTCCCGCCTTGGAGGGGCCTGCGATGAGGAGCTTGTGCCCGCAGCGCAGGATACCCTGAATCAATTCAGGATGCAGCGGCGGGGGATTGTCCCGGTAGTGCGCCAGGTTGTCCAGACCGGGCAGGCCGTCAGACGCGCCTTCAATAAATCGAATCCAGTCTGCCCAGGACATTTGACCGATGTTGAACGCAACCAGAGACTGACGCTTTCCCCCTCTGGTGACGCCGGGCATCCGGGAGAGACGGGAGGGATTGCGGTTCTGGCGGTCGACAGCGACGCCGTGCTCCTCTAGATAGCGGTAAAGGTAGTCTACCCTGTTGTGATACTCGTCGGCATCGCTGGCGTCCACACGGACGATGGCATGGAGACTTTTGCCGCCGCTGTAAACGAGTACGGCAATGGGGAGCTCCAGCTTTCGGTAGAGTCGCTCCTGCTCCTCAATGGAGAGGGTGTCAGACTCCACCAGGGCAAAATGGAATCGTGTCACGTTCTCATTTTTGATTCCCTTTCCGTCAACAGGATTAAAGCGAATCCAGGCACCGGCCTCCGGGTTCCAGTCCCCTATCGTGGCTCCGATGTCGTCCGGGTGCTTTTTCAGCGAGTCGATCAGCTCTCCGGCAGTGCGGTCACACACGCCCCTGGAGGGGTGCCACTTCCCATCAGCGTCTGCCCAGACGTCTCCGGTGACGTAGCTGACATGGTCTTCCAGTCGGAACAACTGCTCCAGGTAGGTAATCAGCTCCTGAGTGGGAGAGGGCATAGCAGGGGGTGTAAAGGGCTTGGAAGAGGCCAGATCGAGGGTGGCGTCCCATGACAGGGGAGCTGCAGCGGGAGCGGCACTAGGAAACGACCAGCCACGGTCAACGGCCATCTGGACAATAGTGCCACCCTTTACCGGGCTGCTCCCGCCGTGGAAGCTCTGCCACTTCTTCTCGCACTCACCGGGCCGGAACCGGCTGTCGTTTTTACTCCAATCGACCCAGTCCGAGCAGGGAAACCCCTCCTCCTTCAAAGCCATTCCCACCTTGAGCCATTCGTCGTAGGACAGGGTGGATACATCTAGATAATGAAGTGCGGATAAAATATTATTCTGCGTCATAGGCAATCTCCTTTATATATATCATATGGTGAAATGGGGCGTATGCCAGGGACACCGGACACGCTGTCGGTATCCCTGGCGATGTGCGGGTGATTAAAAAGGTAAATGATCTGGATCGTAAGGCAGGTAGCGGACAACCTCATTACGCTGGCGTGGCTGGCCGTCTCTACTGGTGTAATTACGGGGCCGGATATGAGCTCGCCCCTGGGCACCGGGGACGCTGTCCCAGTCCATGGTGATCTTGTCGCCACTGACGGGGGCAATGCAGGAGAAAAATGAAACCAGCCGCCAGGCAACAATCTGGTGCAGCAGCAGATCATCGTACACATAGGCAGGGCCATCGGGGGTGTCAACGCGCAGGGTGAGGGAGGCCATGTTACAGGCCGGGACCTTCTTTCCGCCGGGGAAATGGTCACGACGAAGGGAGGTGATCGTAAAATCGTAGTCGCCTTCGGTCAGGATGGTCGGGTTGGTAGGGGTGATGTCGATAGTGTCAGCCCAATCATAACCCATGTTCGGATTCGTGTTATTAGTAGTCATAATAAAAACCCTTTCTGGCAATAATTTTTGATGGATGTAATCTTCACTGTCCCACAACAGGGGTCTTTGTTGCGGGGACGTGGGGGCTTGGTGTTACTCATGTGCAATCACCGCCGGAGATACTGCCGGATGCAGTAGTTTGTGCTGTGATAGCAGGGGCGCAGCACATACAGATGGCCCTTGCGGTGTCCTCCTGCCACTTGTACAGGGGCGGTGTTGGGATCTGTCTTGCGGGACAGATAGCCGCGCTGATAACGGCGGTCTGCGTCCCTGTAGCCAGCGGCGATTGCGTCGGCATAGGTCATGCCGGGATAAAAATCGGTCTTATTCATTGATGTAATCTTCCTTTCTATAATCTGTTGTTCAATTCGTTCTTATTGGTCCACCGCTCTGCTTAACTCGAGTACTTTCACAAAGCGGTAAATGTATTTCGAAGGTCGCCTTCGATGCTTTTAGTTTACCAGAATCACTTTTTTTGCCCGTTGAGCTTTTCTCAATATAAAAATCCAGATTTACACCGTTGTTCCTTGAAAAGGAGGCATAATAACGGGCTGATAATGATAAAGCAATGGTTTCTTGTAATAAAAAGGCCGCCATAACGTATTGAGGATTTCTCAATGTGGTAGAATTGTACAAATATTCGTACTTGAATGCTCAATAATTTGTGTAGTTTTGCTTTCTGAGGGCAAAAAATAGACCGAAGCAGAACTAATTTGAATCTGCTCCGGTCTATATTGTTGGCTTGTTACATTGGAGGCTTTTTTATTAGGCTCTCCTACAATAAAGTTACGGACATAGGCACGGCAGCCAGCCGTGCCTGTGTCC
>JAJBTD010000066.1:0-7974 GCA_020861055.1 Clostridiales bacterium
GGCCACATACCGGGTGAGGGCGGTCTCGGTCAGCTCCAGGGTGAAATACTCCGGGTAGATATCCGGGGCGGCGGCGGGGAAGGTGCTCATCCGCTGACGCTCATGCACCAGCTTTTCCAGGTCGATCTCCGAGACGGTCAGCCCCGTCTCAAACCGGCGCTGGGCCAGGATGGAGCCGTTTTCCGCGATCAGGTCATGCCCGCCATAGATCAGGTCGGTGGAGGACTCCCCCCGTCCGGCGTCGGCGTAGACATAGCCGCAGACCAGCCGCCCGGAGGTGCAGGCCACCAAATTGCGCCGGTAGCTGTCCTTGCAGACGATCTCATCGCTGGCGGAGGGGTTCAAAATCAGGGTCGCCCCGCCGGCGGCCAGGCGGGTGGAGGGGGTGTCCGCCACCCACAGGTCCTCGCAGATCTCCACTCCGATGACCAGCTCAGGCAGGCTTTCACACCGGAACACCAGACCGGTGGAGAATTCCGGCTGCTGACCGCACAGGGGAACGGAGAAATCCGTCTCCCCCAGCTCCCGGCCGGAGGTGAACCAGCGGGCCTCGTAGAACTCGGTGTAGTTGGGCACGTTGATCTTGGGCACCAGGCCCAGGATACGCCCCTTATGGAGCAGGGCGGCGCAGTTGTACAGCTTGCCCTGGTGACGATAGGGCAGCCCCACGGCAGTCACCAGGTCCAGCTCCGCCGTCTCCTCCAAAATGCGGCCCAGGGCCTCCTCCGCTCCCCGGAGGAGGGTCGTCTGCAAAAACAGGTCGCCGCAGGTGTAGCCGGTGACGCACAGCTCCGGCAGACACAGCACCTTAACTCCCCGTCCGGCGGCCTCCCGCATCAGGGCGATAATCTGTCCGGCGTTATAATCGCAGTCGGCCACCCGTATCTCCGGCGTACCGGCGGCGACGGCAAGAAATCCATCCTTCATGGGCACACTTCCTTTCCATGGGATGGCGTTATTTACACGCCCATTTTACCCCAGAACGGCGGATGTGGCAAGGAGGAAAAGCCGGTTTCCAAGAAAATCACCCCCGGAGCGTTTGCTCCGGGGGCGCGGCGGCGTCAGGACTGATAGATATTTGCGTTCAGGGCGTTGAGCTTTCGGTATTCCGAGGGGGTGCAGCCCAGCTCGTTTTTGAAAATACGGTTGAAGGTGGCCAGGGAGTTGAAGCCGGAGCGCATGGCGATCTCGGTGATAGAGGTGGAGGAGTCCACCAGAAGCTTTTTCGCCCAGAGGATGCGGCTGCTGGTCAGGTACTCGTGGAAGGTGGTGCCGGTAAACTTTTTGAACAGGCGGGAAAAGTGGTACTTGCTGAATCCGGCGTGCTCCGCCACCTGCTCCAGCGTCAGGTTTTCCGTGCAGTGCTTGTTGATATAATTGCACACCTGGATAAACTGCTCGTTATAGGCCTGCTGCTTGGAGAGGGTGGAGTCCTGGAACTTGTCCAGGACGATGCCCAGACGGCCCAGCAGGGCGAGAAACTGGAGCTGGTAGGAGTAGATCATCTCGTCCCGATAGGCGGAGTCACCCAGGTATTCCGTCTCGATCTGTTCCAGCAGAGAGAAGAGGGGCGCGACGACCTCCGAAGAGGCCTGCTTCCGTAGCAGATAGTAGGGGCGCAGGACGGTGAAAAGAAAGCTCAGATCCTGGAACTGCTCAAACTGCTCCGTGTCATAGTTGACGATATACCGGACGCCTGTGGAGGGGGCCTCAATGGAGTGAAGCTCGCCGGGGGCGATGATGAGAATATCTCCGGGGCGGAGCACCATCGTATCCCCGGTCACGGTGACGGTATAGATATTGGAGATCGGGGCGATGATCTCTCCGGCCAGGTGCCAGTGGGGCGGAAAGCACTCTGAATTGACGTTGCGGTAAAAACGGACGGAGCTGGAAAGCTCAAAGCTGATCGTCTCTACCGTGCCGGTGAGCGATTCGATCATGGTGTCACCTCACATCTGATACTGCGGCGGTCAGGAGGCAGCGATGAGTGCCTGGAACAGCGCCTCGCCGCCGGGAAAGGTCTCCTCATAATCCGAGTCCTCCTCGAACAGCGCCCGGCGGCCCAGATAGGCGGTGCGCTCGAAGCCGTCGCAGCTCCAGAGAACGCACATCTCCTCCCAGTTCTCCGCCTCGAAGTCGTTCTCCTCCCCGGCGTAGCCGCCGTCCAGATAGCGGAGAATACCGGTAGAGGTCTGGAGGCCTTCCGGGTCATCCATCAGAAAAATATAGCTGTCCTTCATCTGGAGACGGGTCAGCAGCTTTTGCAGATTCATGTAAGATTCTTCCATATCTGTGTCAGTTGCATCTTCCCCATAATGAAAATTGATGGTATACTGTACAATAGAAACGGTGACCAGACCATCGCCGTTCTGGTCAGAGGCAAGGGCGGTGAAGGTCGACTCCAACGCCTCCTCCTCGCTGGTGGAGAGCATGGTTGTGCCGATCCAGTTGATGGTATAGTCCGGATCCGGCTCGTGCTCTACGATCAGCCCGTAGTAGAGCCCAACAGCGATAAAGAAGACGGCGATCACGACAAATCTCCAGTTATAGGAGAACCAGTGGGAAAAGGACTGGTACTTCACTCTTGTTTTCATGGGAAAGACCTCCATATGAGACAGAGTCAGACAAGCGGCAAAGGAGCGCATGAGACGACATGATTTTTGGACAGGATTACAACAATTTGGGCGGCACCACCACAGGGGGGCCGATTGAAAAGAAGGGCTTTGCCCGGTTCGGGGAGATCCTGCTGGACAACACTGGCCGGTTCTTTGCGGCCAACACCATCTGCGTGCTCTGCGCTATCCCCGGAGGTATCCTCATCGCCTCCGGCGTGTACCAGGACAACGCGCTGGTGATGCTGCTGGGATGTCTTCTGGCCGGGGTGATGGTTGGACCGGCTTTCGGCGTGCTGACGGACGCCGTCCTCATGGG
Organism: Clostridiales bacterium; assembly: GCA_020861055.1. Classification (GTDB taxonomy): domain Bacteria; phylum Bacillota; class Clostridia; order Oscillospirales; family Oscillospiraceae; genus Onthomonas. The sequence continues at coordinate 2,932 of JAJBTD010000066.1, forward strand.
AGTGCGGGACATCCCCGGCGCCTGGTGGAAGCGCTACCGCATGGTGTGGAAACGGGACTGGAAGGGCTACCTGGTCCCCGGCCTGCTGCTGGGGGTGCTGGTGGCGGTCACGGCCAACGTGGCTATGGGCGACTGGGAGAGCGGGGATCTGCCCCTGATGCTGCTGGTCTGCACCCTGATCACCATCGTACTCTTTTTCGCCGTATCCACCTATTTCTGGCCCCAGCGGGCGCTGCTGGACCTGAATCTGTTCCAGATCATCAAAAACAGCCTGTTTATGTGCGTCATTCATCCTCTGGTGACGCTGGGGGTGACGGTGCTCCAGGTGGCCTATTGGGGGCTGATCGCCACCTTTGTTCCCCGCTCGCTGATCTTTCTGATCGTGACCGGCTTCTGGCTGCCGGAGTTTGTGACCGTGTTCCTCTCCTACCGGGCGCTGGATCAGGAGCTGAAGATTGAAAAACGGCTGGGGAACGAGTCGGATGACGACGAGGAGGAGATCGACGAATACGGCGAGGAGGACGGCCAGGAGTAGGCCGAAGCGTCCCCCTTCCCAAAGGGAAGGGGCTTGCCCTAGTTTAACACAACCGAGGCATCGCCGCAAGTGAAATGCGGGATTTCAGACGGAAATCCCGCCTCTGGGGGTGATGCCGCTCCCGGAACGGAGGAATACCATGACCCAAACGGACGGACAGCTGGAGCCGCTGGCTCCGGAGGAGCTGGCCGACTGCTTTCCCTTCCTGGCGGAGACCTTCCCGGAAAATGAGCTCAAGCCCCTCGCCCGGCTGCTGGAGCTGTACCGCCAGGGAGGCTACGATATGTGGAAGCTGACCTGCGGCGGGACGGTCCACGGCTACGCCCTGCTCCTGCGGCGAGATGACTGCCGCTATGTGCTGCTGGACTATCTGGCCATGAGGGACAAAGGAAACGGCTGGGGCACGGCCTGTCTGGAGCTGCTCAAGGCCCGGTATCCCCAGGGGATTCTGGTGGAGGCGGAGGCCCCCCTTCCCGGTCTGCCGGAGGGCGAGCTGTCTCTTCGGCAGCGCCGTCTCCGGTTCTACCGGCGCTCCGGCTTTGTCCCCTGTCCCTTTGACAACTGCGTCTTTGGGGTGGTCTATCTCATCCACCTGTGGGCGCCCACGCTGCCCAGGGAGAAAAATGACCTGTGCGCCCGGGAGATGTACCGCTATTACCGGGCGCAGCTGTCTCAGGAGATGCTGGAAAAACACGTCACCATTGAGGGCCTTTGCCCTCCCAAGGAGGAATACCCATGAATATACTCGTCACCATCCCCATGGACGCACAGCAGCGGCAGACGCTGGCTGCCATCGCGCCGGAGGCTGCCGTCCGGTACACCGCCGCCGCAGACCTCACAGGGGAGGAGGTCGCCCAGGCGGAGATCATTCTGGGGAACCTCCCCATCCCGCTGCTGAAGGACGCGAAGCGGTTGAAATGGCTCCAGCTCAACTACGCCGGGAGCGACAACTACGCAGCTCCCGGCGTGCTGCCCGAAGGGGTCATCCTGACCAATGCCTCCGGAGCCTACGGTCTGGCCATCTCCGAGTGCATGCTGGCAGGCGTGCTCCACCTCATCAAGCACCTGGACCAGTACCAGCGGAACCAGGCCCGGCACCTGTGGCACGACGAAGGACAGGTCTCCTCTATCGAGGGCTCCACTACCCTGGTGGTGGGCCTGGGAGACATCGGCGGCTCCTTTGCCCGGCGGATGCACGCCCTGGGCAGCACCGTCATCGGCATCCGCCGGAACGTCACCGACCGGCCGGACTACCTCTCCGCCCTCTATCAGATGGATGCGCTGGATCAGCTGCTGCCCCTGGCGGACTTCGTCTCCCTGTCCCTCCCCAACAGCCCCCAGACCCGGAAGATCATCGGTCCTGCGCAGCTGGCCCGGATGAAGGACACCTCCATTCTCATAAACGTGGTCCGTGGCTCCGCCGTAGACACGGAAGCCCTGAACGACGCCCTCCGCTCCGGCCAAATCGGCGGGGCAGTGCTGGACGTGGTGGACCCGGAGCCACTGCCCCAGGAGCATCCCCTGTGGGACGCGCCCCATCTGCTGCTCACCCCTCACGTCTCCGGCAACTATAACCTCCCGGAAACGCTGCGGCGGGTGGTGAACATCGCCCTGCGCAATCTGGCGGCCTACTTAAACGGCCAGCCCATGGAGAGCGTGGTGGACCGCGCCACCGGCTACCGTCGCATCGAGTCGGCCCGCTGATTCGACGCCGGGCGGAAGTCAACGCAGGACAAAAGAAATAGCTGTTTTTCTTATCGAAAAGGGATGGGAGAAAACACTGAAAAAGTTGACAGAATAACGGGGCGTGGGTATAATAATGCTTAACTGTAGGAGGGAGAGGACTGCGATATGAAGGAAAAAGTCAGAAGGACAATTTCGTTCCTGCTGTCTGTGATCATTCTGCTTTCCATGCTTCCCGGCGCGGCGCTCGGAGCCGAGGTCGAAGGAGCGGCGGACGAGGCGGCAGAGAATACAGGCATTACGGAAACGGAAGAGGAAAGCGCGGATATCGGCACGGAACAGGAAGACGTGCCCACAGAGGAGGAGAACGAACCGTCCGAGGACGAGCCGACAGAGGAAGACGGGTCAACAGAGGAGGAGAGCGAACCGTCCGAGGACGAGCTGACGGAGGATATAGACGAGTCGGCGGCGGATGAGAACGACTCTCTTGAGACGGAGGAGGAGACGACGGAAGAGGAGCCGGAAGCGTCTGACGCAGAGGCCATTGCAGAAGATGGGACAGACCAGACGATCACCTATGATCTGACGCTGGAATATGATGACCACTGGTCTCTGAGCGATTATCTGTCCGAAGACCTGACCGGCTATACCATCAGCGGCATTCAGACCAATACCGTCACCTCCTATCAGGTGTCCGGCGGGAAAAAGACGAAAACACGGGATACCAGTGTGGTCACTGCCAACGGGACAAACGGGCTGATCGCCTCTGGCGTGGGCACAGCCACCGTCACCCTGTCCAACAGTAAGACCGGCGATCAGGCCACTCTGTCCGTCACGGTGGAACCGGCCACTCTGACTGTGATGCTGGTGGCGGGACAGAGCAACGCGGAGGGCAAATCCTCCTCATCTACGGGTACTCACCCGGAGGACTCCGTTCTCTGCGAAGAGGGGCAGGTCTATTCCACTTATGCGCCCAGCACGACCTCAAACGCCAAGAGAATTACCGGCATCAGCTCCCTGAAAGCCTGTACAGAGAGCACAGCCAGCGCTTTTGTAGCGGCCTCGCTCACCAGCAGCGTCAGTCTTGCGGGAAGCAAGCTGGTTTATCCCCTGAATGCGCTGACCGAGTCCGGAAAAGGCAAGAGCGGGCCGGACAGCGGTTTGGCCTATCAGTGGAACGCCCTGACCGGGGACAAGGTGTGGGTGGTAAACGCTGCATACACCGCAAGCAGCATTACCACCTGGGTCCCGGGAGGAACCAATTATGAGCGGGCGCTGGCGGTGTTCCAGTACGCCCAGACCACCGCTTCCGCCGAGATCGCAGCGGGCCACTATACCCAGGGCAAGACCCTTCTGTTCTGGCTTCAGGGAGAGGCGGATGCAAATATGTCTGCCAGCAACTATCTGTCCTACTTCTCCAAGATGAAGAAGGGATTTACCAGTGAAGGGCTGGGCATCAAGTACTATGGTCTTATTATGGTACGGGCAAGCAACGGCCATGTTACTTCCGATGATCTGATCATGACCGGGCCCCGGCTGGCCCAGTATTCGATGGGCAACAGCACCAGCTACAGCAACGTCTATGTGGTCAGCAACGTGAACGAGCAGTGGGTCACAGACAGCGGCGTGAAAAGCTATTTCCGTTCGATTTATGGCAGTGAACTGACCTATCCTCTGCGGAAGAAAAGCACGCTTTCCGGATTGCCTACCTCGGTCTCCGAGGTCCACAGCGACGTTCACTACAGCCAGGTGGCCCACAATGAAAATGGACTGACGGCGGCGCAGACAATGTACGACATCGTATACGGCAGTTCGAGCAGCTCGATCTCTGTTCAATGGTACGGGCCGTCCGGCACGGCTCTGTCCTCAGGCACGGCGGTCACGCTGGCGATGGGGAGTACTTATAGCTACGTTCCGGTGGTTACGCCTCTGTCCCAGTCCAAGAAGGTCAGCATATCCTATAGCACCTCAAGCTTCTCGTATAACAGCTCGACAGGGCAGCTGACGGCGACTGCCTCCGGGACTGCAACACTTACCGCCAAGGTGGGAAAGGTATCTGCGGCGCTGAAGGTCACTGTAAACAACACGCCTCAGCTCACCAGTGTCAGCGCCTCCAACAGCGGCATTACCATCGCGTGGAATAAGGTGACCGGAGCTGCCAAATACCGGGTGTTCCGCAAGACGGGCAGCAGCGGCAGCTGGACAAAGCTGGGCGACACCAAGTCCACCAGTTACCGGGACACCACCGCCAAGAGCGGAACCACCTATTACTACACGGTCCGGTGCATCAATTCTTCCGGGACGAAATATACCAGCGGATACGACAAGACCGGCCTGAGCATCAAGGCGGCGGCGACGCCCACCCTCTCCAGTGTGAGCGCCAACAGTAGTGGAGTCACCGTCACATGGAAAGCGGCGACTGGCGCGGTGAAGTACAGGGTTTACCGCAAGGTTTCCGGCGGCTCCTGGTCAAAGATCGCAGTGACCACCTCCACCAGCTACACGGATACCACTGCGGCGGCGGGCACTACCTATTACTATTCCGTCCGTTGCGTCAACGCTGCAGACAGCCAGTTTACCAGCGGATATGACACGACTGGCCTGAGCATCACAAGGGCGGCGACGCCCACCCTCTCCAGCGTATATGCCAACAACAACGGCGTGTATGTCAAATGGACGGCAGCGACCGGCGCAGTGAAGTATCGTGTGTACCGCAAGACCTCCGGCAGCTCCTGGACGAGGGTTGGCGTGACCACCTCCACCAGTTATACGGACACCACCGCAAAGGCGGGCACCACCTATTACTATACCGTCCGGTGCGTCAA
>JAJBTD010000066.1:8074-24207 GCA_020861055.1 Clostridiales bacterium
TCAGTTCACCAGCGGATATAACACCGCCGGCCTGAGCATCACAGTGGCGGCGACGCCTGCCCTCTCCGGCGTGACCGTCTCCGACGGCGGCGTGACGGTGACGTGGAAGGCCGCCACCGGCGCAGAGAAGTACCGGGTGTACCGCAGGACCTCCGACAGCTCCTGGACAAAGGTGGGCGTGACCACCTCCACCAGCTATACGGATACCACCGCAAAGGCGGGGACCACCTATTACTATACCGTTCGATGCGTCAATTCTGCAAACAATCAGTTCACCAGCGGATATAACACCACCGGCCTGACCGCCGAGGTGAAGTAGCTGCAACGGCCAGGCCCCCGGAGCGTTCGCTCCGGGGGCCTGGCCTGTCAAAGAACGCAGAATTGGCTGTGACGGCAGCGCAGACGGTGTTCAGCCGCGCTCCATGCACTCCAGATATACCTCTCCTGCCGCCTGAGCGAACAGTCTTGCACCCGCCAGGGCTTCCTGGAGGGTGTTGCCGCTGGTGCCCACCTCCACCAGAAGGGAGCCGGCGGTCATGTGCTGATTGAACCGCTGGGAGCGGAGATTGATCGCCCGGGGAAATCCGTCGTCAATGCCCAGCATACGGGCCTGGATATAGGTCGCCAGAGTGAGATTTTCCGCCCAGTTGGGATGGTTCAGCCCACCGTCGTCGGTGCCCACCACCAGCATGACCTGAGCTATTGTCTCTCCGTCCACTGTGTCCGTCACTTTGTAGACTGTGCCGTCAGCGGCGATGAGCGCATCCCGGTGAACGTCCAGAACGATGGAGATGGTGGGATATTCCTCCAAATAGCTGGCGATCCCCTCTAAAGACCGGGCATAGGAGCCGGTGTAGCTGGGATAGTCATACAGGGTGGTGTCGTGGACGACGGAGAGGCCCATCTCCTCAAAGACAGCCTTCATCTCCTCTCCTACCCGGATCATATTGTAATTTTCATTCGTCGTCCGGGCGGTGTCCGAGGCCACATATTCGTCCCCGTCAGCGATGGTATAGGCCTCAGTAGCATGGGTGTGCATGATGAGGATCTGCGGCCCCTCCTGGGAGACGGTCAGGGTCAGCTCCCGCGCCAGATAGTCTGACAGATCTACCTCGATATTGTCCGTGTTGTTGGTCAGCTCCAGCAGAGAGGCGTCCGCCGGGACGATGGGTTCCGTTTCGTCCTCTGCTTCCGCTTCGCCCTCTTCCTCGAAAGGGGCGTCCAGCAGACCGGAGGTGGGGAGGGCCTCTGTCAACTCCGGCTCTGATTCCGGCTCCTCCGCCTCTGCGGCAGGCTCCTCGTTTTCTGAATCGGCGGAAGCCGGTTCTGTCGGTGCCTCCGGTGTTGTCTGGGGGAGGGCCTCCAGCACCTCCTGCTCCAGAGATGCGTCCTCTGCACTGTCGATACCCAGCTCTGCACTGACCGCCTGGGTGAGCAGATCGGAGCCGTGGAAGGCCCGAACCAGGGCCGTTCCCATGTCGGCTGCCGTCCCCGGATGGAGGGACAGCCACACCGCCCCAGCCGCCGCCCCCAGAGCGGCCAGCCGCCGCAGACGGCGGCCCTGTTTCCTTGGACGCATTAGACTCGCCTCCTCTCCGCCGTGGCTCGTCCGGAATCCCTGTGCCACGCAGGCGGTATCAGTCTATGCAGGAGGGGCGGACTTAGAACATCAAAAGCCGGAACGGGGGAAGCTGTCTGTAACCCGAAAATGCGCCGGGTCTTGCAGCATTTCCCGGCTCTGGCGCGTATCAATAGCAGTAATAAAAGGAGGTCCACAGCCATGAGACGAATCAGTTCTATTCTGTTGGCCCTGGCCATGCTGTCCGCCCTTGTGACCGGATGCGCGGAGGAGAACGTCACTGACTATGCGTCGGAAACCGACGGAGAAGCTGCCAGCACAGTGGAGGAAGCAACCGGGACAGAAACAGAGCCAGAGGCGGAAACGCCCACCGGCGAGATGCCGGAGGAATCCACAGATGGCGACGACGAGACTGCCACAGAGACCGATGTGACTGCCCAGGTGGAGGAGCTGCTGTCACAGGCGGACTTCCGGGTGGAGGAGACGGCTCTGGGGGTTGAGGATGCCATGTACCGGGCGGACTGGGTGGACGAGCTCACGGTCTATCCCTCGCCGGAGGAGGACGACCCGGAGGGGGATGACGCCGGGACAAGCGACAGCCTGGGCACCGTGCAAATTTTCCACTACGCCGACAGCCAGCGGGCGGCGGAGGTGGCCGGAGACTTTGACACTGCCGACCCCTCCCTGTTCAGCATGGAAACAGAGGAGGACGGGGAGGCTGTCGCCATGGTCGTGGACTTTGTGGCCCCCATCCGGCTCTACCTGGCGGAGGACTGCATTGTGCTCTACTGCGGCGACAGCCAGGGGGTGACGGATACCCTGGACGGCGGACTGGGCGCGCCCTTCGCCCCGGCAGATGAATAAAAAGACGAATATGCAGCTCAATAATGAATATTCGGCTGCATATTTGGAATAGTATACAAAATAACCGGGAAAGAAACGAAAAAATATGCAGAATGGGGCTTGCAATCCGGGGCGGCGGGTGGTAGTATAAAGTTCGAAAGAAATACAGGGCGGTCTGCCGCCCGTTGCAGGAGGCAATCTACCATGAGCAGTGTGAAGAAAATCGTGCTGGCCTATTCCGGCGGCCTGGATACATCCATCATCATCCCCTGGCTGAAGGAGAACTACGACGACCCGGAGATCATCGCCGTGGCTGGCAACGTGGGCCAGGCGGACGAGCTGGAGGACCTGGAGGAAAAGGCCCTCAAGACCGGTGCCTCCAAGCTCATCGTGGCCGACCTGGTGGACGAGATGGTGGACGACGTGATCATCCCCTCCATGAAGGCCGGGGCCAAGTATGAGACCTATCTTCTGGGCACCGCCTTTGCCCGCCCCGTCATTGCCAAGAGCCTGTGCGAGATTGCCCTGGCCGAGGGCGCAGACGCCATCTGCCACGGCTGCACCGGCAAGGGCAACGACCAGGTGCGGTTTGAGCTGACCATCAAGCACTTCGCCCCCGGCATGAAGATCATCGCCCCCTGGCGGGAGTGGGACATCAAGAGCCGTGACGAGGAGATCGACTTCGCGGAGGCCCACCACGTCCCTCTGAAGATCACTCGCGAGACCAACTACTCCAAGGACAAGAACCTGTGGCATCTGTCCCACGAGGGCCTGGACCTGGAGGACCCCGCCAACGAGCCGAACTACGACAAGCCGGGCTTCCTGGAGATGGGCGTCTCTCCCACCCAGGCGCCGGACGTGCCCACCTATGTCACCCTGACCTTTGACAAGGGCGTGCCTGTGGCCATCAATGGGGAGCAGAAGAAGGCCAGCGACATCATCGCCGACCTGAACGTCTACGGCGGTCAGAACGGCATCGGCATCATCGACATCGTGGAGAACCGTCTGGTGGGCATGAAGGACCGTGGCGTCTACGAGACGCCGGGCGGCACCATTCTCTACAAGGCCCACGAGCTGCTGGAGATGATCTGCGTGGACAAGGACACCCTCCACGAGAAGGAGAAGCTGGCGGTGGACTTTGCCGACCTGGTGTACAACGGCAAGTGGTATTCTCCCCTGCGGGAGGCCCTCTCCGCCTTTGTGGACAAGACCCAGGAGTACGTCACCGGTACCGTGCGGGTGAAGCTGTACAAGGGCAACATCATCCCCGCCGGGATGACCTCTCCCTACAGCCTGTATTCCGAGAACCTGGCCACCTTTGACGAGTCCGACTATAACCAGAAGGACGCCGAGGGCTTTATCAACCTGTGGGGCCTGCCCACCAAGGTCCAGGCGCTGCGGGCACAGGGCAAATTGCAGTAAACGGCAGACCATACCTGCCAAAACAGGCTTAAATAATAAAAGCAGAACTAAAAGTTACGGAAGCCCTCCGCAGGAGTTTTGTTGCGAAGCAACAAAATAAAATGCAACTGTGCTTTTAGCCGGGCGTGTACCGGCAAAAGCACTCAGGGAGGCGACGACTGTGCGAGCGAAGCGAGTGCGGCGAGGAGCCGCACATCGAACCAAATGCTTGTATTTGGTTCGAAACAAATACATGGGGGATGGGAGACTGTCCCCCTGTATTCTGTTTTATCCGTTTCTCTGCGCCGGACCGAGGGCGCAGGACGAGGAGGAAGATACACATGAAATTATGGGGCGGCCGCTTTGACAAGGAGACCGATGCTCTGGTCAACGACTTCAACTCCTCCATCCGGTTCGACGCCCGGATGTACCGGGAGGATATCGAGGGCTCCATCGCCCACGCCACCATGCTGGGAGAGCAGGGCATTATCAGCAAAGAGGAGTCTGAACAGCTGGTGACCGGCCTGCGGGAGCTGCTAGCGGACATCCAGGCAGGGAAGGTGGAGTTCTCCGAGGACAACGAGGACATCCACATGAACGTGGAGACCCTGCTGACTCAGCGGCTGGGGGCCACAGGAAAGCGCCTGCACACCGGCCGGAGCCGGAACGACCAGGTGGCGGTGGACTTCCGGATGTACGTCCGGGGGGAGATCCCGAAGATCGTAGAGATGCTGCTGGAGCTGGAGCGGGTGCTGGTGCGTCAGGCGGAGGCCAACGTGGACACCATCATGCCCGGCTACACCCATCTCCAGCGGGCCCAGCCCGTCACCTTCGGACACTACATGATGGCCTACGCCAATATGTTCCGCCGGGACATCACACGCTTTGAGGACTGCCTGGAGCGGATGGACGAGTGCCCCTTGGGGGCCGGGGCGCTGGCAGGCTCCACCCATCCCCTTGACCGGCAGCGGACGGCGGAGCTGCTGGGCTTTGCCCGGCCCACGGACAACTCCCTGGACTCCGTCTCCGACCGGGACTTCGCCATCGAGTTTCTCTCCGCCTGCTCCATCCTCATGATGCACCTGTCCCGGTTCTCCGAGGAGATCATCCTCTGGTGCTCCTGGGAGTTCAAGTTCATCGACCTGGACGACGCCTATTCCACCGGCTCCTCCATCATGCCCCAGAAGAAAAACCCGGATGTGGCCGAGCTGGTTCGGGGCAAGACGGGCCGGGTGTACGGCAGCCTCATCACGCTGCTCACAGTGATGAAGGGCATCCCCCTGGCCTACAACAAGGATATGCAGGAGGACAAGGAGTGCGTCTTCGACGCCATCGACACGGTGGAGCTGTGCGTCCCCGTGTTCTCCGCCATGCTGGACACCATGACCGTCCGGCCGGAGAATATGGCAAACGCCGCCGCCGGTGGCTTTATCAACGCCACCGACTGCGCCGACTATCTGGCAAAGAAGGGGGTCCCCTTCCGGGACGCCTATACCTTGGTGGGCCGTTTGGTGAACCACTGCATCGCCACCGGACAGACGCTGGACAGCCTGCCCCTGGAGGAGTACCAGGCACTCTCCCCCGCCTTTGGGGAGGACGTGTACCAGGCCCTGAGCCTGAATACCTGTGTGAGCCAGCGCAAGACGGTGGGCGGCCCCGCCCATGACGAGGTGCTGCGGCAAATCGCCCGGATTCGGGCCTTTGTAGAGGAGCGGAGCGGGCAATGAGCAAACCGAAAATCTATATCGACGGTCAGGCGGGCACCACCGGCCTGCAGATCATGGACCGGCTGACCCGCCGGGACGACGTGGAGCTGTTGCGGATTGACGACGACAAGCGGCACGACAATGCCGAGCGGGCCAAACTGATGAATGCCACTGACCTGGTGTTCCTCTGTCTCCCGGACGCTGCCGCTGTGGAGGCGGTGACGCTGGTGACGAACCCAGACACCCGCATCATCGATGCCTCCACCGCCCACCGGACGAACCCAGCCTGGGTCTACGGCTTTCCGGAGCTGTCCCCTCAGCGGCGGGCGGCCATTCAGTCCGCCAAGCGGGTGGCCAACCCCGGCTGCCACGCCTCCGGGCTGATTGCCTCCGTCTACCCTCTGGTGCAGGCGGGCATCGTGCCCCCGGACTATCCCCTGACCTGCTACTCCCTCACCGGCTACTCCGGCGGAGGCAAGAAGATGATCGCGGAGTATGAGGACGAGGGGCGGAGCGGGCTGCTCTCCTCCGACCGGGTCTACGGCACCAATCTGAAGCACAAGCACCTGCCGGAGATGCAGGCGGTGTGCGGTCTGACCCGGAAACCGGTGTTTTCTCCCGTGGTGGGGGATTTCCCCCAGGGGATGGCCACCACCATCCTGCTCCACAACGACCTGCTGACCGGACAGCCCACCGCCCAAGACATCTGGACGACGCTGGCGGCGCACTACGGCCGCTGCCCCGGCCATCCCATGGTCCGGGTGGCCCCCTTCAACGGGGAGGGAAAGCCCATCTTTGCCGGGACCTTGGCGGGGACCGACGGGATGGAGCTGATCGTCAGCGGCGGCGCAGAGCAGACTATCGTCACCGCCTTGTTCGACAATCTGGGCAAGGGAGCCTCCGGCGCTGCGGTGCAGAATATGAATTTAATGCTGGGATTTGACGAGAACGCCGGTCTGGTGTAAGATGGTGTCACCCGGCTTTGAGGGAAAAGAAAAAAGGGAAGTGACTCCAGATGAAGGAGATATCCGGCGGCATTGTGGCCGCTAAGGGATTCCGGGCCGCCGGGATCCGGGTGGGGGTGAAGGCCTCCGCCCTGCCCATGGACGGAGAGGGCAAAAAGGATCTGATGCTGCTGGCCTCTGACCGGCCCTGCACGGCGGCGGGGATGTTCACCACCAACCGGGTGAAGGCCGCGCCGGTGCTGCTCACAAAAACAAACATCGCCGACGGCGTGTGCCAGGCGGTCATCGCCAACTCGGGCAACGCCAACGCCTGCGCCCCCAACAGCGAGCTTCACGCACAGGAGATGTGCCAGGCGGCGGCAACGGCCCTGGGACTGGCCCCGTCGGATGTGGCGGTGGCCTCCACCGGGGTCATTGGACAGGAGCTGAACATTCAGGCCATCACAGAGGGCGTTCCTGCCCTGGCGGAGAAGCTGTCAGCCGCCCCCTCCGCCTCGGAGGATGCCGCTCACGCCATTATGACCACCGACACCGTCAAAAAGGAGATCGCCGTGGAGACGGAGATCGGCGGCGTGACCGTCCGGGTGGGGGGTATCGCCAAAGGCTCCGGCATGATACACCCCAATATGGGCACCATGCTCAGCTTCGTCACCACCGACTGCGCCATCACCCCCAAGCTGCTCACCGAGCTGGTACACGAGGTAGTGCCCCGGACGTTCAACCGGGTGACGGTGGACGGGGACACCTCCACCAACGACACCTTCCTGGTGCTGGCCAACGGCAGCGCAGGAAATCCCCTCATCGACTGGCAGGGACCGGAGTATCTGGCACTGAAAGAGGCCCTCATGGTTGTCTGCACCTATCTGGCCCGGAGCATGGCCGCCGACGGAGAGGGGGCCAGCCGCCTGCTCACCTGCACTGTCCACGGGGCGGAGGACGAGGCCAAGGCGGAGCGGCTCAGCCGTGCGGTGGTGGGTTCCTCTCTGGTGAAGGCCGCCATGTTCGGCGCAGACGCCAACTTTGGCCGGGTGCTGTGCGCCATGGGCTATTCCGGGGCGCAGTTCGACCCGGAGACGGTGGATATTTTCTTCCGCTCCCAGGGGGGAGAGGTCCAGGTCTGCCGGGACGGCATGGGCCTGAGCTTTGACGAGGACGCAGCCAAGGTGGTTTTGAGCCAGAACGAGGTGGTGATCGACGTCGCCCTCCGGGAGGGAGCGGCGGAGGCCACCTGCTGGGGCTGCGACCTGACCTATGACTATGTGAAGATCAACGGAGATTACAGGAGCTGAGAGAGAAGATGGCCTACGATCATGTGGAACGGGCGCAGGTGCTGGTGGAGGCCCTGCCCTATATCCAGAAGTACAGCGGTAAGACGGTGGTGGTGAAGTATGGCGGCAACGCCATGATCTCCGAGGACCTCCGCTCTGCCGTCATGAGCGACATTATCCTCCTCCGGCTGGTGGGCATCCATGTGGTGGTGGTCCACGGCGGCGGGCCGGAGATCAACGAGATGCTGAAAAAGACCGGCAAGCAGTCTCAGTTTGTAGACGGCCTCCGCTACACCGACGAGGAGACGATGGACATCGTCCAGCAGGTGCTCTGCGGCCGGGTGAACAAAAACCTGGTGGCCACCTTAAACCGGATGGGCGGCCGGGCCATGGGCCTGTGCGGGATGGACGCATCTCTGTTTGAGGCGAAGGTCAAGGACGTGAAATACGGCCTGGTGGGGGAGATCGTCAAGGTGAATCCTCAGGTGGTCCAGGACTGCATCGACAACGGCTATATCCCGGTGGTCTCCACCGTGGCCCAGGGGATGGACGCCCAGACCGCCTACAACATCAACGCCGATACCGCTGCCGCCAAGCTGGCGGTGGCCCTGAATGCGGAAAAGCTCATCCTGCTCACCGACGTCCGGGGCCTCTTGCGGGACCCCAAGGACGAGGACACCCTCATCCATGTGGTGCATATGTCCGACGTACCCATGCTGAAAAAAACGGGGGTCATCTCCGGGGGCATGATCCCCAAGGTGGAGTGCTGCGTGGAGGCGGTGCGCTCCGGCGTCAAGCGGAGCCACATCCTGGACGGGCGCATCCCCCACTCCATCCTCATCGAGATGTTATCGGACAAGGGCATCGGCACCATGCTGCTGTGACATGGGAGGCGAGACGAGATGACGTTTGAAGAACTGAAGGCGCTGGACCACCAGTACACCATGCAGACCTACGGTCGCTTTGACGTGGCCCTGGACCACGGCGTGGGAGCCACCCTCTACGGCCTGGAGGGAGAGGAGTACATCGACTTTGCCAGCGGCATCGGGGTGAACTCCCTGGGCTACGGTCACCCCGCCTGGGTAAAGGCGGTGGAGGAGCAGGCCCACAAGCTGGCCCACGCCTCCAACCTGTTCTACACCGAACCCTACGCCCGGCTGGCGGAGACGCTCTGCAAGCGCACAGGGATGTCCGCCGTGTTTTTCGCCAACGGCGGCGGCGAGGCCAACGAGGGCATTATCAAGCTGGCTCGGAAATACTCCTTCGACAAGTACGGCAAGGGCCGGGCCAACATCGTGACCCTCCGCAACTCCTTCCACGGCCGCACCATCACCACCCTCCAGGCCACGGGCCAGGAGGTGTTCCACAACTACTTCTTCCCCTTCACCGAGGGCTTCCGCTATGCCGAGGCCAACGACCTGGCCTCCGTTCAGGCCCAGGCGGGAGAGGACACCTGCGCCGTCCTGCTGGAGCTGGTGCAGGGAGAGGGGGGCGTGCTGCCGCTGGACAAGGGCTTTGTCCAGTCCGTGGCGGACTGGTGCCGGGAGCGGGACCTGCTCCTGCTGGTGGACGAGGTGCAGACCGGCGTGGGCCGGACCGGTTCCCTGTTCTGTTTCCAGCAGTACGGCATCCAGCCGGACGCCGTGACATTTGCCAAGGGCATCGCCGGAGGACTCCCCATGGCGGGGGTCATGGCGAATGAGAAGTGCCGGAACGTCCTCGGCCCCGGCACCCACGCCACCACCTTCGGCGGCAACCCCATCGCCGCCAGCGCGGCCCTGGCGGTGCTGAATGTGCTGAACGACGACTACATGCCGGAGATCAACGCCAAGGGCAATTATATTATGGAGACGGTCCGCAGCTGGGACGCCCCCTGTGTGGAGACCGTCCGGGGCCTGGGCCTGATGGTGGGTATCGTCCTGAAGGACGGGACGGACCGGGCCGCCCTGATTGGGCAGATCTACGGGAAAAACGTCCTGGTGCTCACCGCCGGACCGAGGACCATCCGGCTGCTGCCGCCGCTGACCATCTCCTATGAGGAGCTGGACAAGGGGCTGGCCGCCATGAAGGACGTACTGGTAAACGCCTGAACCAACCCTGTCAACGAGAGGAGCGAATAACGATGAAAAAAGACCTGCTAAAGATGCTGGACCTGTCCGGCGATGACATTCTGAGTATTCTTGACCTGGCGGATCAGCTGAAATATGAGCAGCAGCATGGTCTGCCCCACCACTATCTGGAGGGCAAGACCCTGGCCATGATCTTTGAGAAAAATTCCACCCGCACCCGCGTCTCTTTTGAGACAGGGATGTTCCAGCTGGGGGGCCACGCCCTGTTCCTCTCCGGCAAGGAGAGCCAGATCGGCCGGGGCGAGCCTATCCAGGACACCGCACGGGTCCTCAGCCGTTACTGCGACGGCATTATGATCCGCACCTTCGACCAGGCCGAGGTGGAGAATCTGGCCAAGTACGCAGACATCCCGGTGATCAACGGCCTGACCGACTTTGCGCACCCTTGTCAGGTGCTGGCGGACCTGATGACCGTCCGGGAGCGGATGGCCCATCTGAATGGGCTCAAGCTCTGCTTCATCGGGGACGGCAACAATATGGCAAACTCTCTCATCGTGGGCGGCCTGAAGTGCGGCATGGAAGTGGCCGTGGCCTGCCCGGAGGGCTACTGGCCGGATCAGCAGGTGCTGGACTTCGCCGCCTCCGTCCAGGGCGGCAGCCGGTTTACCCTCACCGGGGACATCTTTGAGGCGGCCAAGGACGCCGACGTGATCTTTACCGACGTCTGGGCCTCCATGGGCCAGGAGGAGGAGCGGGCCAAGCGGGCCGTGGCCTTTGCCGGATACCAGGTGAACGCCGACCTCATGGCTGTGGCCCATCCCGGCTGCATGGTGCAGCACTGCCTCCCCGCCCACCGGGGGGAGGAGATCACCGAAGAGGTGTTCGAGCAGCACGCCGACGAGATCTTCGACGAGGCGGAGAACCGTCTCCACGCCCAGAAGGCCGTAATGGTGCTGCTGATGCACGGAGAGATCTGAGATCGTTTTGCGGCTTCACCGCACAAATGCGCTGTGGCAGATGTGCGGTGGAGCTTTCATTTTTGTGACACCGGCCCTCCGGCTCTTGACAATCCGAGACTAAAACGGTAGCATAGAGGAAGAAAACAACCTTTCCAAAAGGGAGGAGCCGCTATGAAAAGAATCGTCCTCGCCCTGCTGCTGACCCTGGCCCTGCTCCTGTCCGGCTGTGCCCCTAAACAGGAGGCGGACAGCGCATCAGACGTCCCTATCGCTTCTGTGGATGGGGAGACGGAAGCCACAGATTCGGAGGTCACAGTTTCCGCAGAGGAGGCGTTTGACCTGTCCAATGTAGCTGTCGCCGGAGCAGAGGGCTTTTATGAGCTGAGTCTGCTGCCCCAGATCGCTGAGCTGGACATTGCGGACATGGTTCTGCTGGACGAGAACACTGTCCTGCTCCTCACCGGGGAACAACAGGATACCCTGCTCACCCTGAACCTGGAGGCTGGGGCGATAGAGACATTATGTCAACTGAGCTGGTCGGAGACGATCAATAACGACGACACATCTGACTGGACGGAGGGCTGGAGCTGGTGCAGCCGATATCTGATTTCCGCCGACCCCATTATCATCATCAGCGCCGGGGAGGAGGAGCAGTGCTTCCTGGTGCGGGAGGATGGAACAACACAGGAGCTTCCCGTCTCCTATGAGGAGGGGGCGCCCGACTACTACAGCGGCGTGTATACCCAGGACGCGCTCTACTGGTACGATTCCGGCAAATACGGCCTCCAGCGGCTGGATTTGGACACCCTGGAGACTGCCCAGGTGGGCACTGTTCCGGTGGACTACCTCTATATCTGGCTGGAGGGAGTGACCCCGGAGGGGGAGGCAGTGCTCATTGCCGATACCGCCGGTGGAGAGACGGTGACCCTGGTGATGAGCGTGGAGACAGGAGAGCTGACCGCAGTTTACGATGACTCCTGCTATGAGGCGCTCGTTCAGCGGTGGATGGTCTATGCGGATGCGGTGGAAAACTCCATGTCCGATTTTGCCCTGACCGTCTATGCCGGGACACAGCAGGCGGAGGGAGTGCTCTCCATCTCCCTGCTCTCCCAGTACCCGGAGACGGTGGCGGCGGAGGACTATGTGGGCTGGCTCTGTCCCGCCCTCCAGGGCCGGGTCTCAGGGAGAAGCCTGTTCCTCATGGAATGGGCGGACGGCACGCACACCCCGGTCCTCTGGGATTACGGGGCGGACAGTCTGACAGATGGGGAGACAGAGGAGCTGACGCCGCTCCAGTGGGAGCCCTACAGCGACGCGACGGAGCGGGCCGCACAGCTGTCGGAGCAGTACGGCGTGTACATCTATACGGGAGAGGCGGTGCTGGACGCGCCCATCACTGACTATACCCTCTCCGTCTGCGACGACGCCTACAGCATCGACGCCGCTCTGGATGCCCTGGAGGAGGCCTTTTCCCGCTATCCGGAGAACTATCTGGAGCAGCTGGGAGGCAACAGTGTCCGGGCCATCTGCTTTTATCTCTCCGGGACGATGACTCCCGTGGATACCAGCCTGAATATCTCCAACCCAGCCGGCCTGTCCTGTCAGGCGGGGGATCTGGAGATCATTGCCCTGGATGCCGGAAACTACATCCGGGCGCAGGATGTGATCCACGAGCTGACCCATGTGTTGGATCACCAGCTCTGGCTGGCGCTGGACGAGGACACCTGGAACAGTATGAATCCGGAGGGATTTGAATACCATTACGCCTACATCGGCGAGGACGGCGTGAGCTACGAGTGGGGGGACACCACCTACACTGCTGACGGCTCCGCTTACTATAACGGGGACGTGGAGAGCGTCTATTTTGTGGACGCCTACTCCACCACCTATCCCACGGAGGACCGGGCCAGACTGATGGAATATCTGCTGGCCGACCCGGACAGCGGGCCAAACCGCTGGTTTGCCAGCTCCCATGTGCAGGAGAAGCTGACCTATTACTTCGCCCTCATCCGGGCGGAATTCGACACCACCGACTGGCCGGAGCAGACCGTCTGGGAGGCGGAGCTGGCAGAGGCGGCAGGGTGAAATGCCCACAAAATCAAAATCATCGGGGCAGATCCGTCCCGGAAAAAGAGGCGACCAAATATGAATGAACAGATGCTGCAATATGGCCGGGCCCGGTCGGTGATCCGGGAGTTGTTTGAGTACGGCAACCGGCGGGCGGCCGTGGTGGGCCGGGAGAAGGTTTACGACTTCTCCCTGGGCAATCCCAGCGTGGCCCCGCCGCCCCAGGTGAACGACACCATCCGCCGTCTGCTGGACGAGACGGACCCCTGCCTCCTCCACGGCTACACCAGCGCTCCTGGCGACCCGGTGGCCAGGGAACAGATCGCCGCCTCCCTCCGGCGGCGGTTCGGGGTGGACTGCACAGCGGAGCAGCTCTACCTCACTGCGGGCGCCGCCGCCGCCCTGAGCTGCTGTCTCCTGGGCCTGTGCGAGCCGGGAGACGAGGTGGTTGTCTTTGCCCCCTATTTCCCGGAGTACCAGGTGTTTATCCACACTGCCGGGGCGGTGATGAAGCTGGTCCCCCCGGAGACGGAGAACTTTCAGATCGACTTCGACGCCCTGGAGGGGCTGCTGTCCCCCAGGACCCGCGCGGTGATCGTCAACTCCCCCAACAACCCCTCCGGGGCGGTGTATACCCCGGCGACGCTGAAGCGCCTGGCTGCGCTGCTGGAGGACCGGCAGAACCGGTGGGGCCATCCCATCTACCTCATCAGCGATGAGCCATACCGGGAGATCGCCTTTGCCGGGGTGGAGGTACCCTATCTCCCCAAGCTCTACGACAATACCCTGGTGTGCTATTCCTGGTCTAAATCCCTGTCTCTCCCCGGAGAGCGCATCGGCTACGTCTATGTTCCCGGCAGCGTGGAGGACAGCGGGGCGGTGTATGCCGCTGTGGCCGGAGCGGGCCGGGCGCTGGGCTATGTCTGCGCCCCCAGTCTGCTCCAGCGGGTGGCGGGGGCCTGCTGTGACCTGACTGCCGATCTGTCGGTGTACGAGGAAAACGCAAAGCTGCTGGTCACTGAGCTGACCAAGATGGGCTACCGCTGCCCGGTGCCCGGCGGCACCTTCTACCTGTTTCCCCAGTCTCTGGAGCCGGACGACGAGGCGTTCTCCAAAGCGGCACAGGAGCTGGATCTGCTGCTGGTGCCCGGACGGGGCTTCGGCTGCCCCGGCCACGTCCGCATCGCCTTCTGCGTGCCCACGGAGCGCATCGAGCGGTCGCTGCCGGTATTTGCGAAGCTGGCGGAGCGGTACAAACGGTAGGGCTGCCCTATGCGGATATTGGCCATCGATTACGGCGACGCCCGGACCGGGATCGCCATCTCCGACCCCCTGGGGATGCTGGCGGGGTATACCACCGTCATCCACAGCCGGGACCAGGACCAGGTGGTGGAGGAGCTGAAGACCCTCATCCGGGACCATCAGGTGGAGGAGCTGGTGCTGGGTCTGCCGAAAAACATGAACGCCACCCTGGGAGACCGGGCGGAAAAGAGCGAGGCGCTGGCCCGGCGACTGCGGGAGGAGACGGGTCTTCCCGTCACCCTCTGGGACGAGCGGCGGACCACGGTGGACGCCCACCGCATCCTCTCGGAAAACGGGCGGCACGGGAAAAAACGGAAAAATACGGTGGACGCTGTGGCAGCTTCCCTCATCCTGGAGGGGTTCCTGACCTATCGGCGGCTCCACCCTCTGGAGAAGGAGGGAGACGGCGGTGTTTCTGGACTCTGACGAGAAGCGGGTGCTCATCCCGGTGGAAAACGAGAACGGCAGCGAGACGGTCTACAAGCTGGATGATCTGGTGGAGGTGCTGGACGACACCTTTGGCATCTTCCTCCCCACAAAGGGGGAGGAGGGCGACGCACTGGTGCTCCGTCTGGTGGGCGACGACGAGGAAAAGGCGGAGAGCTATGAGTCCGTGGAGGACGAGTCGCTGGAACAGACCGCCTTCGACCTGTACCGGGCCAAATGCCTGACCCTGGACGACACGGACGGAGGGCTGTGGGATCTGATCGTATAACGGCCCTGTTTCTTAATATTTTCTGAAAACGCCCCGTCGAGCTTTGCCATTTTCTGTCGGCTGCGTTATACTGCCTCTATCGAAATGAGAAAAAGGGAGGCGGTCAGATGCGCACGCAGCGGAGACAGGTCAAACGGCGAGGCAGACGGGGCGTGCTGCGCCCGCTGCTGCTTCTGGCTTTGGCTCTGGGCCTGGGCGTAGTCCTGTATGTAGGGGAGAGCGCCGCACAGAATCCACTGGACAACGACAGCGGAAGTGTTTTTTCTCTCCCGTCATTTCTGACCGGGCACAGGGACCCGCCGGAGACGCCGGACTGGGTGACGGTGGATCTGCTCACGGTGAACGAGTACTCCCGTCCCGGTATTGCTCTGGAGAGGGTCAACGGCATTGTCATCCATTATGTGGGCAATCCAGGCACCACCGCCCAGGCCAACCGGAACTACTTCGAGAGTCTGGCCGAGACGGGGGAGACTCATGCCAGCAGCCATTTTGTGATCGGGCTGGAGGGGGAGATCATCCAGTGCGTCCCCTTAGACGAGATCGCTTACTGCTCCAACGACCGAAATTCGGACACCATCTCCATCGAGTGCTGCCATCCCGGAGAGGATGGAGCCTTCACCCAGGAGACCTATGACTCCCTGGTAAAGCTGGTGACCTTTCTGGCAGACTACTATGAGCTGGATCGGGATCAGGTCATCCGCCACTACGACGTGACGGGAAAGCTCTGCCCCCTGTACTATGTGGAGCATGAGGACGCCTGGGAGCAGTTCAAGGACGACGTGTTCGGCGTACAGTAAAAGCAAAACTTTTGCAAATCATATTGCAATCCCGCCGGAAAAAAGGTACAATACAGGTATCATACCTGGGGAACGTTCCGGGAGGAGGCAATACGGATGAAAAACTATAACCCAATTTTGGCGGGCAACGACACGACCCAGCGCTTTATCACCTTCGGAGAGGTTATGCTACGGCTGACCCCGCCCAATTACGCAAAGATACGGGTGACCTCCAGCTTTGAGGCCAGCTACGGCGGCAGCGAGGCCAATATTGCGATGGCCCTGGCCAATCTGGGGGTGGACAGCACCTTTTTCAGCGTGGTGCCCAACAACAGCCTGGGCAAGAGCGCCGTCCGGTGGCTCCGCTCCAACGACGTGCACTGTACCCCCATGATCCTCTCCACCCCGGAGGAGACCCCCACCCATCGCCTGGGAACCTATTACCTGGAGACAGGCTTCGGCATCCGGGCCAGCAAGGTCACC
>JAJBTD010000150.1 GCA_020861055.1 Clostridiales bacterium
CTTCACATGGACGAGCTGGAGGTAGCATCTCGAGGTGGAATCACTGCGGGAGCATCTACGCCCGGGTGGATAATAAAGGAGGTCAAAACCAAAATGTCTAACGAAGTCAAAATGGAGATCGAGGAGTCCTTTGCTGAAATGCTGGAGAAGTCGATCAAAACTTTAAATACAGGAGATAAGGTCGTCGGTACCGTTGTGCAGATCACACCCACCGATATCCAGGTCGATCTCGGCACCAAGCATGCCGGCTATATCGCCATGTCCGAGTTCTCCGACGATCCCAACGTCAAGGCCGAGGAGGTCCTCAAGCCCGGCGATCAGATCGAGGTCCTGGTGCTGCGCGTCAACGACAGCGAGGGCGTCGTCAGCCTGTCCAAGAAGCGCCTGGACGCTAACAAGAACTGGGAAGAGGTCGAAGCTGCCAAGGACAATAAGACCGTCATCGAGGCCACTATCCGCGAGGAGAACAAGGGTGGCGTTGTCGCCAACTACAAGGGCATCCGCGTCTTTATCCCCGCCTCTCAGACCGGTCTGCGCCGGAATGAGCCGATGACCGGCCTGGTGGGCACCACTGTCCGGATGCACATCACCGAGGTCAACCGCAGCCGCCGCCGTGTGGTGGGCTCCATCCGCAGCGTCGCCAGCGAGGAGCGGGCCGCCAAGAGCAAGGCCGTGTGGGAGTCCATCGAGGTGGGCAAGCACTATTCCGGCACCGTCAAGAGCCTGACCTCTTACGGCGCATTCGTGGATATCGGCGGCGTGGACGGCATGGTTCACATTTCTGAGCTGTCCTGGAGCCGCATCAAGCACCCCTCCGAGGTCGTCTCCGTGGGCGATCCCGTGGATGTGTATGTGATCAAGTATGACTCTGAGAAGAAGAAGATCTCTCTGGGCATGAAGGACCCCAACGAGAACCCCTGGGAGACCTTCCTGAACAAGTACTCCGTGGGCGACGTGGCTACCGTCAAGGTGGTCAAGCTGATGACCTTCGGCGCCTTCGCCGAGGTCGTGCCCGGCGTGGACGGCCTTATTCACATCTCCCAGATCGCCGATCACCGGGTGGAAAAGCCTGAGGACGAGCTGCAGGAAGGGGATGTGGTGGACGTCAAGATCACCGACATCAACCTGGAGACCCGGAAGGTGTCTCTGTCCCGCCGCGCTGTCCTGCTGGACGCCGAGGACTGATTCCGTTTTCCAAAGCGGTCAGGGCGTATGCCCTGGCCGCTTTTTCGCCCTTTTCAACCAACCTTTTTTATGGTACACTTACCACAAAGAAAACCAATGCCAAGGTTACAGAGGAGGCGCAGCAAATGAGCGTTCAGTTATCCTGGAGCAAGCCGAAGCAGAGAGGGAGGCGGGAGCAGCTATACTGCTCCGTCGTCGTCCCCGCGGCGGGTAACGCCAGGCGCATGGAGGGAACGGACAAGATACTGGCCAATCTGGGGGATCGCCCGGTCATCGTCCACACCCTCCTGGCGCTCCAGGCTTGCCCGCGGGTGAACGAGATCGTCGTGGTCACAAGGGAGGATCTGATGTCCCCCATCAACGATTTGGTGCGGGCGTGGGACTGCACCAAGGTCAGCCGCATTGTCCGCGGCGGCGAGACACGGGCGGAGTCGGTCTGGATCGGCATGAACCGCGTGAACCCCCAGGCCCAGCTCATCGGCATCCACGATGGGGCGCGGCCCCTGGTCACCCAGGCAGTGCTGGAGGAGGTGTTCCGGGAGGCGGCTTCCAACGGGGCGGCGGCTCCGGCAGTGCCGGTGAAGGATACCATCAAAGAAGTCAACGGCCTGGAGACGGTAGAACGTACCGTCCCCAGGGAAAATCTCCGGGCTGTCCAGACCCCCCAGGTGTTTGACGCCGATCTCATCAAGGCGGCGCTGCAAAAGGCCCTGCAGGAGCAGCTGCCCCTGACGGACGACTGCTCCGCTGTGGAGGCACTGGGGATGAAGGTCTGCCTGACCAAAGGAGACTACAACAATATCAAGATCACCACACCTGGCGATCTGGTTTTGGGGGAGGCGATTCTGTCATGCCGACCGGACTGAGAATCGGACATGGGTACGACGTCCACCGCCTGGTGGAGGGCCGCCGCCTGATTTTGGGGGGCGTGGAGATCCCCTGGACGCTGGGCCTTCTGGGGCACTCCGATGCGGACGTGGTGACCCACGCCATTATGGACGCTCTCCTGGGCGCTGCCGGGCTGTGGGACATCGGTCACGCTTTCCCGGATACCGACCCTGCACTGAAGGATATTTCCAGTATGATATTGCTGGAGCGTACCGTTGCCCTGATTGCTGAAAAGGGCTACCAGGTGGTCAACGTGGACGCCACCATCATCGCTCAGCGGCCCAAGCTGGCCCCCTATATCCCCCAAATGCGGGAGAATATCGCCCTGCGGCTGGGGATCTCCCCTGACCTGGTGAACATTAAGGCCACCACGGAGGAGCATCTGGGCTTCACTGGCAGTGGGGAAGGCATGGCCGCCCACAGCGTAGCGCTGCTGGAACGGGCCGGAATCTGACCGGGCCCGCTGCTGCGCCCCCGTTCACATCGCTCCAAACCCCGGCATACAATGGGGTGATACGACAATTCTCCCAAAGGGTCGTACAAAAAGGAGCGAATTCAGCATGGTATATTATCTGATTGTCTGCCGTTCGCTGACCTATGCCCAGCGAACGGCAGCTGCTTTGGAGCGGGCCGGGATTGCTGCCCGTATTTTGCGGTCCCCCAAAGCTATTGCCTCCACCGGATGCAGCCACAGCGTCAAAATTTCGCAGCGCAGTCTGGCCCAGGCGCTGGTGGTGCTCAAACGGGTGGAGCTGTCCCCCAGGCAGATTTTCATCACCGAGGCGGACGGCAGCTACCGGGAGGTACAGCTGTGATCTATCTGGACTGCGCCGCCACAGCGCTGCAAAAGCCTCCGGAGGTGGCGCAGGCCATGGTTGCTGCCCTGAGACAATGCGCCAGCCCAGGGCGGGGCAGTTACCCCGCCGCTGACCGGGCGGCGGAGATTGCCTTCCAATGCCGGGAGGCACTGGCCCGGCTGCTGGGGGCGGACAGCCCGGAGCAGGTGGTATTCACCTCCAACGCCACCCATGCCCTGAACATCGCCATCCGGTCTTTGGTACGGCGGGGAGATCGGGTGGTCATCTCAGGCTATGAGCATAACGCCGTCACCCGCACCCTGGTGAGCATTCCGGAGGTGTCGATACAGGTGGCCGTCGGCGGGCTTTTTGATCAGGCGGGAGATCTGGAAGTGTTTGCCCGGCAGATAGACGAGAACACAAAAGCGGTCATCTGCACCCATGTATCCAATGTTTTTGGATATATACTGCCCATAGACGGCATTGCGTCCCTGTGCCGGGAGAGGGGAGTACCTCTGATCGTGGACGCCAGCCAGTCGGCAGGTATCCTCCCGGTGTCTGCTAAGCGGTGGGGCGCGGCCTATGTAGGATTGCCGGGACACAAGGGACTCTGCGGCCCACAGGGGACGGGCGTGCTGATCTGCGGAGACGGACAGACGCCGGCTCCACTGCTCACCGGAGGGACGGGCAGCGAATCTCTGAACCAGCAAATGCCCGGCTTTCTGCCGGATCGCCTGGAGGCGGGGACCCACAATATGCCAGGTATTGCCGGACTTCTTGCAGGGGTGCAGTTTATCAACCGGGAGGGGACCGACGCCATTGCCTGCCATGAGCGGCGGCTGTCGGACCGGCTGGCGGGAAAGCTGTCCCTGACTCCGGGCGTCCGGGTCATCCGCCCGGAGAAGCCGGAGTTGCGGACCGGCGTGCTGTCCTTTGTGGCGGAGGGACAGGACTGCGAGGTACTGGGAGAGGCTCTGGCCGCAAGGGGGATCTGCCTTCGGGCGGGACTGCACTGCGCGCCCCTGGCCCACTGCACAGCCGGAACGCTGGAGACCGGGACCCTCCGGGCCAGTATTTCTCCCTTTACGTCGTCCGCAGAGGTGGACGCTCTGGCGGCGGCAGTCAGCGCTGGCCCGGAAAAATAGAAATGGATTGTAGGTTCGTCAATCATACTTTACACTTAGGGAAAGAAGAAAGGACAACT